>NZ_VCDZ01000016.1:0-136064 GCF_005845405.1 Escherichia sp. E4930
TCTGGCTCTCCATTTGCCTGCTGCTGTTCCAGCTTGCGCGCTTTCGCACGGGCGGATAGCCGCTTCGACGGCAGCTTTACGCGGATCAATCTGTTTTTCTGGCTCTCCATTTGCCTGCTGCTGTTCCAGCTTGCGCGCTTTAGCACGGGCGATAGCGGCTTCGACGGCAGCTTTACGCGGATCGACCGGTTCTTCTGGCTCGGCATTAGCCTGTTGCTGTTCCAGCTTGCGTGCTTTGGCGCGAGCAATTACGGCTTCGTTAGCCTGTTGCAATTCAGCCTGTTTCGCTCTGGCTTGCGCTTTACGCGCTTCCCGGGCCGCAATAATCGCGCTGTTATCCGGGCGTTCGCCAGCTTTTATCACAATAGGTTGTGTGGCCTGGACCTGTTTTTCTTTTACGCGTGCCAGTGCGGCAGCAATCGCATCTTTGTCTTTGGCCGCAGGTTGAACCGCCGCGTTCTTGTGTCGTTCAAGACGCGCGGCTTTTTCACGTTCCAGACGTGCCTGACGAGCTTCAAAGCGTGCTTTTGCTTCGGCTGCGCGTTTTTCTTCCTGACGAATGGCGGCAATCTCGGCTTTTTCCTGACGGAAATATTGCACAAGAGGGATATTACTTGGGCAAACCCACGCACAGGCCCCGCATTCAATACAATCTGCAATGTTATGTGTGGTGGCTTTATCGTGCTGCTGACCTTTGCTGAACCAGTACAACTGTTGCGGCAGGAGATCTGCAGGGCAGGCATCAGCACAGGCGCTACAACGGATGCAGCTTTGTTCTTCCTGTGGTTCGCCAAGTTCATTGGCAGACGGTGCCAGTAAACAGTTGGTTATTTTTACGACCGGAACATCCAGCCACGGCAAGGTAAAGCCCATTAGCGGGCCGCCCATAATCACCATTGGATCGGCAGAAGGGCAGAATCCTGCATCGTTCAATAAATGACGGACCGGCGTACCCAGTCGTGCCCAGACGTTGCCGGGGCGTGCAATTGCTTCGCCAGTTAGCGTTACGACACGCTCGGTAATCGGCTCGCCATCAATAACGGCTCGTTTCACTGCGTAAGCCGTGCCGACGTTTTGCATTAACACGCCGATATCTGATGAACGACCGCCGTGTGGAACCTGCTTTCCGGTCAGGATGTAGGTTAACTGTTTGGCGCCGCCAGAGGGATATTTGGTCGGAATAACTCGCAGAGAAATATCGTGAGAATCCGCCAACACCGCACGCAGCATGGAAATTGCCTGCGGTTTGTTATCTTCAATGCCGATCAGAATTTCGCGTGGCTGTAGAATATGCGCAAGAATGCGAATACCTTCCACGACCTGGGCGGCGCAATCCTGCATCAAGCGGTCATCGGCGGTAATATACGGCTCGCATTCTGCGGCATTAATGATCAACGTTTCGATTTTATCGCCGCCGCCCTGCAATTTAACGCCAGTAGGGAAGCCAGCACCACCCAGTCCGGCGACGCCAAATTGATGAATGCGTTCGATTAATTCTTCCCGACTGCGTGAGCGGTAATCGGTCCAACCGTCACGTGGGATCCAGCAATCTTCGCCATCGGCGTCAATAATCACGCTTAATTCAGCTAAAGCTGAAGGATGAGCCGTAGAGTGGGGCGCAATAGCCGTAACGGTACCCGAGGTGGGCGCGTGAACCGGTAGCATTTTGCCGCGTCCACGGGTGAGTGGCTGTCCACGCAGTACCTTATCACCAACGTTAACGCACAGCTCGCCTTCAGCACCAATATGCTGTTTTAGTGGAATAACAAATCGCTGCGCCAGCGGAACCTGGCGCAGGGGAGTACCGTTGGACTGAGTTTTCATCTCCGGTGGATGAATGCCGCCATCGAAGTCCCAGATTTTATTTTTTTTGAAAGCAGAGAATAACTTAAGCATGGTGTTCCACGGGAATGATGCGCACGGGAATGGTGTTCAGATCCCATTTCCAGCTGTCTGGCGTTTCTGCAACCGGTTGTAAGGAGATGCAATGCGTTGGGCATGGGTCTACACACAGATTACAACCTGTGCACAGATCGCTCATGACGGTATGCATTGCTCGGGTAGCGCCGACAATGGCGTCCACCGGACACGCCTGAATACACTTAGTGCAGCCGATACAGTTATTTTCATCGATAACGGCTACCATACGCGCAGGCGTCAACTCTTGCGCTTCGCCATCCAGCGGCTGTGGTTCGACGTTGAGCAACTCGGCAATTTTCAGCATTACTGCTTCGCCACCAGGGGCGCAGCGGTTGATTTTTTCACCGTTGCAACTGATAGCCTCCGCATACGGGCGACAGCCAGGATAACCGCATTGACCACACTGGCTCTGCGGTAAAATTTCGTCAATTTTCTCAACGACCGGATCGTCTTCCACCGCAAAACGGCGGGAGGCATAACCCAGAATGGCGCCAAACGCCAGGCCCAGCAGGCTGATGGCGGCAACGGCAATCCAGATAGCATTCATTACAACTTCACCAAACCACTAAAGCCCATAAAGGCCAGAGACATAAGACCTGCGGTAATCAGCGCAATGGCATTACCACGAAAAGGTGCCGGGACATCAGCCACAGCCAGGCGCTCGCGGATGGCTGCGAAAAGCACCATCACCAACGAGAAGCCGACAGCTGCTGAAAAACCGTACAGCGCCGACTGCAAGAAATTATGCCCGAGATTAATATTCAGCAACGCGACACCAAGCACTGCACAGTTGGTGGTAATAAGCGGCAGAAAAATCCCCAGCAGACGATAAAGCACCGGGCTGGTTTTACGCACTACCATCTCGGTGAACTGCACGACAACAGCGATCACTAAAATAAACGCTAGCGTGCGCAGGTAAATCAGATTAAGTGGAATCAAGATCCACGTGTCGATAAGCCAGGCGCAAATTGACGCCAGCGTCATCACAAATGTTGTTGCCAGCCCCATCCCCATTGCAGTTTCCAGCTTTTTGGAAACGCCCATAAACGGACAGAGGCCCAGAAACTTAACCAGTACAAAGTTATTGACCAGTACAGTTCCGACAAACAGTAACAGGTAGTCAGTCATTTTTCGGCCTGAAATAAAAAAGCCGCCTATTATCCGTTAATCCAGAGCAGGCGACAACAGGTTAACTGTAAGGTTATTACGGATTCACAAACGTCGCTTTGACCCGCAACGAGCGTTTGAAATAGGGGACTATCAATGCGGTTGCCAGCAAAGTAAACAACAACTGGCGCACGGCTACGCCATCTGCAACTGGCGAAAAAGCGAAGGTTTTAACAGCCAGTAATACGGAGATCAGTAGCCAGATAATATAGTGTTTAGGAACACAACGCCGACGTTTAAAGAAAGCGATGGTCAACCACAAAGTGTAATACCACATGGCGATGGCGGTAATAAAAGAAACGCCCCATAAGATTTGCGTTGTCAGTGCTTGTTCGCCGATCGTTTTATATGTTTGAGGAGAAGATAACGCTGCGGTATACAGTAACAGCGTCAGCGTCGTACTCAATAGAGCGACTAACAGCCAGGCCAAAGGGCCAAGCAACCAGCCTCCAATACGTTGTGGCGTTGTGGTGGTCATAGGTTCTCCAGAATAGCGACAGCAAACAGGCAAATCTAATTTTAGGGGCGTTATTATAAGGTTTTTATTATCAATCGCTACTTTCTTTATTGGACATAATGCCAGACGGACTTCGGCACCTGGCCCAGGTCAAACAAACGCCCGCCAGACACCAGCTCTGCGCGGCGGTGATCGGCGGCGCGATACATGTTGATAAGGTCCTGATCGTCGGTCAGTGTGTAATTAAGATGATCGTAGAGTTTTTCCAGGCTTTCGAGTGAACTGATTTTGCGAAATTTTAATAAGTAGTCCTGAACAGTCATAAAAGGCCCATAAAATAATTAATACCAAAGTGGTAGGTATTATATGTAATGATAAAACTTCACCAAAAGTGAACGCTTATGTAATAACAATAATAAGAATGTGCTGATGGTAAATATTCAGGGATGAAATACTGTCCTGAAAAGAGTAACGCGCTTTACTATCCCTGCCAATCGCCGACAACACACCACAAGATAATAAATTCCTGGTTTAATACCCGACAAGTTAAAACATGCATCCGGACGGACTGCATGCTGTTCTGCAAGTGCAGGTATTACTTATGTTGTACTGGTGTACTCTGTTCTGGCGGCTGGTAGTTGTCAATGTGACTCGCCACGCCAAGGAGAATGACAGAAACGACAAGAACGATCCAACCTGTTAATTCAATAAGACGATTCATTACTGCCCACATCTATGTTGAGTGATCCATTAACTTCAGGGGGTAAATGTTACTTAGCAATAATTGCCCCAGCAAGATTTTTGCTGAGGTTTTTGCGATATTTAGCTTTTATCATTAGAAAATTCGCTATTTCTTTGACTTAAGTTAAATAACATCCCTTATTGCGGGCTGGTTATTAAACTGTTGAGAGAGGGTAAAGGATAGTGTCAAATAGCGATCGTACTTCTCTGAGAGGCAATGACATGAGCGACAACATCCGTGTTGGGTTGATTGGGTATGGTTATGCGAGCAAAACCTTCCATGCGCCCCTGATTGCGGGCACGCCCGGACTAGAACTGGCAGTAATTTCCAGCAGTGACGAAACAAAAGTAAAAGCCGACTGGCCAACAGTGACGGTTGTCTCTGAACCAAAGCATCTTTTTAATGATCCCAACATAGACTTGATTGTCATTCCCACACCAAATGATACCCATTTCCCGTTAGCCAAAGCGGCGCTTGAAGCGGGTAAACATGTGGTCGTCGACAAGCCTTTTACCGTGACACTGTCACAAGCTCGAGAACTGGATGCGTTGGCAAAAAGTCTGGGTCGCGTATTGTCGGTGTTTCATAATCGTCGCTGGGATAGCGATTTTTTGACACTAAAAGGTTTGCTCGCGGAAGGCTCGCTGGGTGAAGTTGCGTACTTTGAGTCTCATTTTGACCGCTTTCGGCCGCAGGTGCGCGATCGCTGGCGTGAACAGGGCGGCCCTGGCAGCGGTATCTGGTACGATTTGGCACCGCATTTGCTCGATCAAGCTATTACGCTTTTTGGCTTACCCGTCAGTATGACGGTGGATTTAGCACAGTTGCGCCCAGGGGCGCAGTCGACTGATTATTTCCACGCCATTTTGTCCTACCCACAGCGGCGGGTCATTTTACACGGCACCATGTTGGCGGCAGCTGAGTCAGCACGTTATATCGTGCATGGCTCCCGTGGCAGCTATGTTAAATACGGCCTCGATCCGCAGGAAGAGCGGTTGAAAAATGGTGAGCGTCTGCCGCAGGAAGACTGGGGCTACGATATGCGTGACGGTGTACTAACCCGTGTTGAAGGCGAGGAACGTGTTGAAGAAACGCTGTTGACCGTGCCGGGGAATTATCCGGCTTACTATGCTGCCATTCGTGATGCGTTGAATGGCGACGGTGAAAACCCGGTGCCAGCAAGTCAGGCCATTCAGGTAATGGAGTTGATTGAGCTGGGCATCGAATCCGCCAAACATCGCTCGACTTTGTGCCTTGCTTGAAAAGGGGATGGTGCAATTAGCACCATCCATTTTTGTTACTTCGCTGCGACTTTTTCTCGCAGTGCGCGTTTTTCCTCTGCGCTGAGGAAAGCCATTTCCAGACCATTAATCTGCGCCTGGCGGATTTGCTCGCGAGATAAACCTGCAGCGGGCGCGGCAACGGTATATTCGTGAATGATATCGACGCCCTGAACACCCGGGTCGTCGGTGTTAATACTGGCGCAGATACCATGCTCAAGGAACGTTTTCAGCGGATGTGTCGCCAGAGATGCCACGGTACTGGTCTGAATATTGGAGGTCAGGCAGGATTCTATGCCAATTTGTTGCTCGGCGAGGAAATCCATCAGCGCCCGATCTTCAATGGCTTTTACGCCATGCCCAATGCGTTCAGCTCCCAGCTCACGAATGGCTTGCCAGATACTTTCTGCCCCGGCAGCTTCGCCTGCATGGACGGTAATATGCCAGCCTGTATCACGCGCGTGGTTGAAGTGAGAGAGGAACAAACTCCCCGGAAAACCAAGTTCATCACCGGCTAAATCCAGTGCGGTAATCTGATCACGGTGGGCTAAAAATGCCTCCAGCTCTTGCTGGCAGGCAGCTTCGCCAAAGGTCCGGCTCATAATGCCGATAAGTTTCGCCTGCACACCAAAGGTGCGGCAACCTTCACGTACGCCGTCAATAACGGCTTCGACAACGCCCGCAACAGGCAACTGATGCGTCATTGCCATATAACCTGGCGAAAAACGCAGTTCGACATAGTGCAGACCGTTTCGGGCAGCATCTTCAATATTTTCAAACGCCACGCGACGGCATGCGTCGAGCGAGGCGAGAACTTTAACGCCCCAGTCAAGCTTAGTCAGAAAACTCACCAGATCGGGTTCGTTGGCAATGACCTGAACGTGTGGAATTAGCGTTTCCAGGGATTGTGCAGGTAGCGAGATATTATACTGGCGGCCAAGTTCAAGGATGGTCTGGGGACGAATGTTGCCATCAAGGTGGCGATGGATATCAGTTAATGGCAGGGTGGTATCAATCATGGTCGCACTCTTTTTCTGGATATAAAAGTGCGCACCATTATAAAAACAAAGCAGGGTAAAAATCTACGATTGCGCAACGATTATTTGCGTTGCGCAATCGCAATTAGCGTACAGCTCGGATGGCGTTAATTAATCCAGCGACACCTTTTTCCAGTTTAGAACGTGGGCATCCGGCATTGAGCCGAACAAAGCCACGGCCTTCTTCACCGTAGGTATATCCCGGCATGATTGCGACTTTTTCTTGTTCAATCAGGGCTTTTTGCAACGCGTTGTCATCAATGTTCAACGGACGTAAATCAAGCCATGCGAGATAAGTGGATTGGGGAATCTGCCAGTTGAGTTCAGGGAACGCGGCGTTCATCGTCTCTGCGATATACGTCAGGTTATCTTTCAGATAGACGCGTAAGGCATCAAGCCACGGTGCGCCTTGCTGATAGGCAGCGATATGAGCGGTTAACGCCAGTACCGCAGGGGAGGAAAGCCCATCACGGCCTTTCAGGGCCGATAAATACGCTTCACGGCAGTCGTTATTTTCAATAATCCCGTAAGCCCCGGTCAGAGCCGGAATATTGAAACTTTTCGAACCAGAAGTTAGTAGCGCCCAGTCGCCGCGAGCTACATTGCTCCAGGGAATATGCGGTTGCTCACCCCATACCATATCCATATGGATTTCATCGGAGATAACGCGCACACCATAGCGTTCGCACAGGTCAGCCATTGTTTCCAGTTCATCGCAAGTCCAGACTTTACCGGTAGGATTCTGAGGGCTACACAGGAGCATAATTTTACACTCCGGTTTCGCCAACACGGCTTCCAGTTTGCCCATATCGCAAAACCAGCCTTCAACCCGCTTCTCTAAAGCAACGGGCATCACGGTGCGCTGATTACCTTCAATGGCTTTGTAAAATGCGTCGTAGGCCGGGGTATGGATCACCACACCTTCACCGACAGCGGACCACTGACGAATCAGTTCCGACACCATATAGATAACAGAAGGGCCATATACCACCGACTGCGTTTCAATGGCGGTGTAATGCTGTGTGGAAAACCAGTGGGCGATAGCCGCGAGAAATTCATCGTTTTTCCAGCGACTGTAGCCAAACACGCCGTGCATCAGGCGCTGGTTCAGCGCCTCGATAATGCAGGGAGCGGTGGCAAAATCCATGTCTGAAATCGTGAACGGTAACAGGTCAGCAGTGCCGAAACGGTCAGCGACATAATCCCACTGTGTGCACCATGTGCCATGACGATCCACGACCTTCGAAAAATCGAACATATCTTATCCTTATGCCTGAACAGTGCGCATCAGACCGGCCATTTCATCTTTGACTGACTGAACTTGCGGCCCGATAACAACCTGCAGGTTATGTTGATTAAGTTGTACTACGCCAATTGCCCGATTGTCCTTCAGTGCCTGCACATTAACAAGGGACATATCTTTCACTGACAAACGCAGACGAGTAATGCAGTTATCGAGGCTGACAATATTATCGGCACCGCCTAAGGCTTCGAGGATTGCCGGAACGTTGTAACCTGATTTACCTGGCGTACCGGCAACGGCTTTTTCGATTGAGCTGGCAATTTCGCTATCGCGGCCAGGGGTTTTCAAATTGAAGCGGGTAATAGCGAAACGGAAGATGACGTAGTAAACAACAAACCAGATTGCCGCCACCACTGGCACCATGTACCACTTGGTTGACAGGCCATGCAGAATACCGAACACCACAAAGTCGATGATATTGCCGTCGGTATTACCGATGGTGACACCGAGCACAGACATGACGGTGAAGCCGAGGCCGGTTAACAGCGCGTGGATGACGTACAGAACTGGCGCTACGAACAGGAACAGGAATTCCAGTGGTTCGGTAGTGCCGCCAACGACACAGGCGATCAGGCCAGAAATCAGCAGGCCTTTAATTTTATGGCGATTTTCCGGGCGCGCACAGTGATACATCGCTAACGCTGCACCTGGCAGACCACCGAGGAATGCAGGCATTTTGCCCTGCGAGAGGAAGCGCGTGGCGCTTTCAGAGAAACCGTGAGTGGTCGGGCAACTCAATTGCGCCTGGAAGATGGTTAGTGCGCCGCTGACGGTTTGACCGCAGACTTCCTGCGTGCCGCCTGCGTCGGTAAAGCGAATTAATGCCACCAGAATGTGATGCAGACCAAATGGTAGCAGCAGACGCTCACCCGTACCAAACAGCATAGGTCCGAAATCACCCGCGCTGTTAATCATATGGCCTAATCCACTAATGCCCATGGCGAAGATCGGCCAGACCAATGGAATCACCAGACCGACAAGGCCCATCACCAGCGAGGAGATGATTGGCACGAAGCGCGTACCGCCGAAGAACGCCAGCGCATCTGGCAGGCGGATATTATGGAAACGTTCATGTAACATCCAGACGATAATACCGGCGATCACCGCACCGAGGATCCCGGTGTCGAACGACTGGATCCCAAGAATGCTTTGGATGTTATTGGCTTTCAGCACGGCAGCATCGGTGGTCGGCAGAATGCCTTTATTGGTCAACCAGAAGTTCACCGCCAGGTTCATCACTGCGTAACCAACAAAACCAGCGAACGCCGCGACGCCTTTGTTTTCGCGCGCCAGACCCAGCGGGATGGCGATACAGAACATTACTGGCAGGAAACTAAACGCGAACGAACCAACCTTGCTCATCCAGGTAAAGATGGCCTGCAACACAGGGTTACCCAATGCCGGGATCAGTGTGATGACATCGTGGCTACTAAGGGAACTGCCAATCCCCAACATAATGCCGCAGAACGACAGTAATGCGACAGGTAACATAAAGGTTTTGCCTAACTGCTGGAAGAATTCCCACAGCGTGACTTTCGGTGCTGCTTTCGCCGTCATAAAACGACTCCTCGTAGAGAACAATCTGGATTCAATAAATTGCGCGAGAAGATAAAACGTTTTATCAAATTTTAGTGAGGCATAAATCACATTACGCAACGATAATAGCGGGTATAAGATAAATAAAAGGTAAAACGTTTTATCTGTCACATAATCAGGGAGTAGGTCATCTGCATGGCTACCGCCAAAAAAATCACCATTCATGATGTTGCGCTCGCTGCGGGCGTGTCGGTCAGTACCGTTTCGCTGGTGCTTAGTGGCAAAGGGCGAATCTCTACCGCCACAGGAGAACGTGTTAACGCCGCCATTGAAGAACTGGGGTTTGTGCGCAATCGCCAGGCGTCGGCACTACGCGGCGGGCAGAGTGGTGTGGTTGGCTTAATTGTGCGTGACTTGTCTGCGCCGTTTTACGCTGAATTAACAGCCGGGCTGACGGAGGCACTGGAAGCGCAGGGGCGAATGGTTTTTTTGCTCCACGGCGGTAAAGACGGTGAGCAACTGACCCAGCGCTTTTCACTGCTACTGAACCAGGGCGTCGATGGCGTCGTCATTGCCGGTGCGGCAGGGAGCAGTGATGACCTGCGGCGCATGGCAGAAGAAAAAGGTATCCCGGTGATTTTCGCTTCCCGCGCCAGCTATCTTGATGATGTTGATACTGTTCGCCCGGATAACATGCAGGCAGCGCAGTTATTGACGGAGCATCTCATTCGCAATGGACACCAGCGTATTGCCTGGCTGGGAGGGCAAAGTTCCTCTTTAACCCGTGCGGAACGAGTGGGTGGCTATTGCGCGACACTATTGAAATTCAGCCTGCCGTTTCACAGTGATTGGGTACTGGAGTGTGCCTCGAGTCAGAAGCAAGCTGCGGAAGCCATTACGGCGCTTTTGCGCCATAACCCGACCATCAGCGCCGTGGTTTGTTACAACGAAACTATTGCGATGGGGGCATGGTTTGGTTTGCTGAAAGCAGGGCGGCAAAGTGGCGAAAGTGGCGTCGATCGTTACTTTGAACAACAGGTTTCACTGGCGGCATTTACCGATGCGACGCCAACTGCACTTGATGATATACCCGTTACCTGGGCCAGCACGCCTGCGCGGGAACTTGGTACGACACTTGCGGATCGCATGATGCAAAAAATCACTCATGAAGAGACGCATTCACGTAATCTTATTATTCCTGCCCGGCTCATTGCGGCGAAATAAACCTCTCTTTATCTGCTATACCTGGTAGTGTCCTTTCCTCAAAGTTAATGATAAAAAATGTGGCACACAGGCGGTGCCTTTTATTTTTACTGAAGTTCACAGGAGGTTTATGTGTTTAATTCTGACAACCTGAGACTCGACGGAAAATGCGCCATCATCACAGGAGCGGGTGCAGGTATTGGTAAAGAAATCGCCATTACATTCGCGACAGCTGGCGCATCTGTGGTGGTCAGTGATATTAACGCCGATGCAGCTAATCATGTTGTAGATGAAATTCAACAGTTGGGTGGGCAGGCATTTGCCTGGCGCTGTGATATTACTTCCGAACAGGAGTTATCTGCTCTGGCAGGCTTTGCCATCAGTAAGCTGGGCAAAGTTGATATTCTGGTTAACAATGCTGGTGGTGGTGGTCCTAAACCGTTTGATATGCCAATGGCGGATTTCCGCCGCGCTTATGAGCTGAATGTGTTTTCTTTTTTTCATCTGTCACAACTCATAGCGCCTGAAATGGAAAAAAATGGCGGAGGCGTTATTTTGACCATCACATCTATGGCGGCAGAAAATAAAAATAAAAACATGACCTCCTATGCGTCATCTAAAGCTGCGGCCAGCCATCTGGTCAGGAATATGGCGTTTGACCTGGGTGAAAAAAATATTCGGGTGAATGGCATAGCGCCTGGGGCAATATTAACTGATGCCCTGAAATCCGTTATTACACCAGAAATTGAACAGAAAATGTTGCAGCACACGCCAATCAGGCGTCTGGGCCAACCGCAAGATATTGCCAACGCGGCGCTATTCCTCTGTTCACCAGCTGCCAGCTGGATAAGCGGGCAAATACTCACCGTCTCCGGCGGTGGTGTACAGGAACTGAATTAATACGCTAACAGGTCGGTAAACAACCGAGTGAGTGTTGTTTACCGACACCGCGTGTAGAGTAGGGAAAACCTCCGCCAGATAACTGGTAGCCAAATTCCGCCTGCTGGTTGACCAATTGTCGTGCAAATAGTAAACGAAACGGGTGTACCTTCGCACAATTCAACTGCAATGATAGGCGCTCACCGGACAACGCGGTAAACTAGTTATTCATGCTAACTATATTGGTTTAACGATGGATAACATGCAAACTGAAGCACAACCGACACGGACCCGGATCCTCAATGCTGCCAGAGAGATTTTTTCAGAAAATGGATTTCACAGTGCCTCAATGAAAGCCATCTGTAAATCCTGCGCTATCAGTCCCGGGACGCTTTATCACCACTTCATTTCGAAAGAAGCCTTGATTCAGGCGATTATTCTCCAGGACCAGGAGAGGGCGTTGGCCCGCTTCCGGGAACCGATTGAAGGGATCCATTTCGTTGACTATATGGTCGAGTCGATAGTCTCTCTCACCCATGAAGCCTTTGGACAACGAGCGCTGGTGGTCGAAATTATGGCAGAAGGGATGCGCAATCCACAGGTTGCCACCATGCTTAAGAATAAACATCTGACCATCACGGAATGTATTGCCCAGCGCATGAGGGATGCCCAGCAAAAAGGCGAGATAAGCCCTGACATTAACACGGCAATGACCTCTCGTTTACTGCTGGATCTGACCTATGGCGTGCTGGCCGATATCGAAGCGGAAGACTTGGCGCGAGAAGCGTTATTTGCCCAGGGGCTGCGCGCGATGATTGGCGGTATCTTGACCGCATCCTGATCCTCACTTTCCGCGGGCAGGTTAAGAGAGGGCCCGCGTTCAATGTCTCAACACGGCTGAACAAAAAACGTTCTCCCCTGGTCGAAAAATCCCACTAAAACATTCGTCGAAACCATATGTCATGGGAATTTATCGCTTTATAAGCAGTCGAACGAGCGTTCGATTGCTTATTTTGTGTCTTCTGTCAACGCTGTTTTAAAGATTAATGCGATCCATATCACGCTGTGGGTATTGCAGTTTTTGGTTTTTTGATCGCGGTGTCAGTTCTTTTTATTTCCATTTCTCTTCCATGGGTTTCTCACAGATAACTGTGTGCAACACAGAATTGGTTAACTAATCAGATTAAAGGTTGACCAGTATTTTTATCTTAATGAGGAGTCCCTTATGTTACGTCCTGTAGAAACCCCAACTCGTGAAATCAAAAAACTCGACGGCCTGTGGGCATTCAGCCTGGATCGGGAAAACTGCGGAATCTCTCAGCGTTGGTGGGAAAGCGCGTTACAAGAAAGCCGGGCAATTGCAGTGCCGGGCAGTTTTAACGATCAGTTCGCCGATGCAGATATTCGTAATTATGTGGGCAACGTCTGGTATCAGCGCGAAGTCTTTATACCGAAAGGTTGGACGGGGCAGCGTATCGTCCTGCGTTTCGATGCGGTCACTCATTACGGCAAAGTGTGGGTAAATAATCAGGAAGTGATGGAGCATCAGGGCGGCTATACGCCGTTTGAAGCCGATGTCACGCCGTATGTTATTGCCGGGAAAAGTGTACGTATTACCGTTTGTGTGAACAACGAACTGAACTGGCAGACTATCCCGCCGGGAATGGTGATTACCGACGAAAACGGCAAGAAAAAGCAGTCTTACTTCCATGATTTCTTTAACTACGCCGGGATCCATCGCAGCGTAATGCTCTACAGCACACCGAACACCTGGGTGGGCGATATCACCGTGGTGACGCATGTCGCGCAAGACTGTAACCACGCGTCTATTGACTGGCAGGTGGTGGCAAATGGTGATGTCAGCGTTGAACTGCGTGATGCGGATCAACAGGTTGTTGCGACTGGACAAGGCAACAGCGGGACTTTGCAAGTGGTGAATCCGCACCTCTGGCAACCGGGTGAAGGTTATCTCTATGAACTGTGCGTCACAGCCAAAAGCCAGACAGAGTGTGATATCTACCCGCTGCGCGTCGGCATCCGGTCAGTGGCAGTGAAGGGCGAACAGTTCCTGATCAACCACAAACCGTTCTACTTCACTGGTTTTGGTCGTCATGAAGATGCGGATTTACGTGGTAAAGGATTCGATAACGTGCTGATGGTGCACGATCACGCATTGATGGACTGGATTGGTGCCAACTCTTACCGTACCTCGCATTACCCTTACGCTGAAGAGATGCTCGACTGGGCTGATGAAAATGGCATCGTGGTGATTGATGAAACTGCTGCCGTCGGCTTTAACCTCTCTTTAGGCATTGGATTTGAAGCGGGTAACAAGCCAAAAGAACTCTACAGCGAAGAGGCTGTCAACGGGGAAACTCAGCAGGCGCACTTACAGGCGATTAAAGAACTGATTGCGCGTGACAAAAACCACCCCAGCGTGGTGATGTGGAGCATTGCCAACGAACCGGATACTCGCCCGCAAGGTGCACGGGAATATTTCGCACCACTGGCAGAGGCAACGCGTAAACTGGACCCGACGCGACCGATCACCTGCGTCAATGTAATGTTCTGCGACGCTCACACCGATACCATCAGCGATCTCTTTGATGTGCTGTGCCTGAATCGTTATTACGGTTGGTATGTCCAAAGCGGCGATTTGGAAACGGCAGAGAAGGTACTGGAAAAAGAACTGCTTGCCTGGCAAGAGAAACTGCATCAGCCGATTATCATCACCGAATACGGCGTAGATACGTTAGCGGGTCTGCACTCGATGTACACCGACATGTGGAGTGAAGAGTATCAGTGTGCATGGCTGGATATGTATCACCGCGTCTTTGATCGCGTCAGCGCCGTCGTCGGTGAACAGGTATGGAACTTCGCTGATTTTGCGACCTCGCAGGGCATTATGCGCGTTGGAGGCAACAAGAAAGGGATCTTCACTCGCGACCGCAAACCGAAATCGGCGGCTTTCCTGCTGCAAAAACGCTGGACTGGCATGAACTTCGGTGAAAAACCGCAGCAGGGAGGCAAACAATGAATCAACAACTCTCCTGGCGCACCATCGTCGGCTACAGCCTCGGTGACGTCGCCAATAACTTCGCCTTCGCAATGGGGGCGCTCTTCTTGTTGAGTTACTACACCGACGTCGCAGGCGTCGGTGCCGCTGCGGCGGGCACCATGCTGTTACTGGTGCGGGTATTCGATGCCTTCGCCGACGTCCTCGCCGGACGAGTGGTGGACAGTGTTAATACCCGCTGGGGAAAATTCCGCCCGTTTTTACTCTTCGGTACTGCGCCGTTAATGATCTTCAGCGTGCTGGTATTCTGGGTGCCGACCGACTGGAGCCATAGCAGCAAAGTTGTATATGCATATTTGACCTACATGGGCCTCGGGCTTTGCTACAGCCTGGTGAATATTCCTTATGGTTCACTTGCTACCGCGATGACCCAACAGCCACAATCCCGCGCCCGTCTGGGCGCGGCTCGCGGGATTGCCGCTTCATTGACCTTTGTCTGCCTGGCATTTCTGATAGGACCGAGCATTAAGAACTCCAGCCCGGAGGAGATGGTGTCGGTATACCATTTCTGGACGATTGTGCTGGCGATTGCCGGAATGCTGCTTTACTTCATCTGCTTCAAATCGACGCGTGAAAATGTGGTGCGTATTGTGGCGCAGCCTTCGTTGAAGATCAGTCTGCAAACGCTGAAACGAAATCGCCCGCTGTTTATGTTGTGCATTGGGGCGCTGTGTGTGCTGATCTCGACCTTCGCGGTCAGTGCCTCATCGTTATTTTACGTACGCTACGTTTTGAATGATGCAGGATTGTTCACGGTGTTAGTGCTGGTACAGAACCTGGTCGGTACAGTGGCGTCGGCACCGCTGGTACCGGGGATGGTCGCCAGGATCGGTAAAAAGAATACCTTCCTGATTGGCGCGCTGCTGGGGACTTGTGGTTACCTGCTGTTCTTCTGGGTATCCGTCTGGTCGCTGCCGGTGGCACTGGTTGCGTTAGCCATTGCCTCAATTGGTCAGGGCGTTACCATGACGGTGATGTGGGCGCTGGAAGCCGATACCGTAGAATATGGTGAATACCTGACTGGTGTGCGGATTGAAGGACTTACCTATTCACTATTCTCATTTACGCGCAAATGCGGCCAGGCAATAGGAGGATCAATTCCCGCCTTTATTTTGGGATTAAGCGGATATATTGCCAATCAGGTGCAAACACCGGAAGTTATTATGGGGATCCGCACATCAATTGCCTTAGTACCCTGCGGGTTTATGCTACTGGCATTTATAATAATCTGGTTTTATCCGCTCACGGATAAAAAATTCAAAGAAATCGTAGTTGAAATTGATAATCGCAAACAAATGCAGCAGCAATTAATCAGCGATATCACTAATTAATATTCCATAAAAATAATCAGAACATCAAAGGTGCAACTATGAGAAAAATAGTGGCCATGGCCGTTATTTGCCTGACGGCTGCCTCTGGCCTTACCACCGCTTACGCTGCACAACTGGCTGACGATGAAGCGGGACTACGCATCAGACTGAAAAATGAATTACGCAGGGCTGACAAACCTAGTGCTGGCGCGGGAAGAGACATTTACGCGTGGGTACAGGGAGGATTACTTGATTTTAATAGTGGCTATTATTCTAATATTATTGGTGTCGAAGGCGGGGCGTATTATGTTTATAAATTAGGTGCTCGTGCTGATATGAGTACCCGCTGGTATCTTGATGGTGATAAAAGTTTTGGCTTTGCCCTGGGGGCAGTAAAAATAAAACCCAGTGAAAATAGCCTGCTTAAATTAGGTCGCTTCGGAACAGATTATAGTTATGGCAGCTTACCTTATCGTATTCCGTTAATTGCTGGTAGTTCGCAACGGACATTGCCGACTGTTTCCGAAGGAGCATTAGGTTACTGGGCGTTAACGCCAAATATTGAATTGTGGGGAATGTGGCGTTCACGAGTATTTTTATGGACCGATTCAACAACCGGTATTCGTGATGAAGGGGTTTATAACAGCCAGACGGGAAAATACGATAAACATCGCTCACGTTCTTTTTTAGCCGCCAGTTGGCATGATGATACCAGTCGCTATTCTCTGGGAGCATCGGTACAGAAAGATGTTTCCAACCAGATACAAAGTATTCTCGAGAAAAGCATACCGCTCGACCCGAATTATACGTTGAAAGGGGAGTTGCTCGGCTTTTATGCGCAACTCGAAGGCCTAAGTCGTAATACCAGCCAGCCCAATGAAACGGCGTTGGTTAGTGGACAATTGACCTGGAGCGCGCCGTGGGGAAGCGTATTTGGCAGTGGTGGTTATTTGCGCCATGCAATGAATGGAGCCGTAGTGGACACCGACATTGGCTATCCCTTTTCATTAAGTCTTGATCGTAACCGCGAAGGAATGCAGTCCTGGCAATTGGGCGTCAATTATCGTTTAACCCCGCAATTTACGCTGACATTTGCACCGATTGTGACCCGCGGCTATGAATCCAGTAAACGAGACGTGCGGATTGAAGGCGCGGGTATCTTAGGTGGCGTGAACTATCGGGTTAGCGAAGGGCCGCTACAAGGGATGAATTTCTTTCTTGCTGCCGATAAAGGGCGGGAAAAGCGCGATGGCAGTGCGCTGGGCGATCGCCTGAATTACTGGGATGTGAAAATGAGCATTCAGTATGACTTTATGCTGAAGTGAGAAAAAACGCCGGAGTGAAAATTCTCCGGCGTTTTGGCCGTGAATTACTGCTGCGGAATTGCCGGTACAGCCGGAACGTTAAGAGCTGGCATCGCAAACATGCCAACAAAATCTTCTAACGACATTTTCTGTCCGTTTAACGTGATCTGACCGTTAGCATATTGCAGGCTGGTGGTGATGGTGTTGTCCTGCAAGGTGGTCAGACGGAACATCTGCCCCATTGCTGATGCACCTTCAACTTGCTGTTTCGCCAGTTTTTTCGCTTGATCTTCCTGATATCCTTCCAGCTTCGCTACCTGAGTCATCAGCTCAGTTGCCATATCCACCGGAATGGTCAGTTTCGCATCCAGAGATTTGACCGAGCGGTCCACTACCTGTGCCAGCGTTTGCGGCGCTTCTTTAGTCGTTGCCGGATCTTTCAGGAACAGCGACAGATTCAGCGCACTTTCACCCTGACTGTTTTTCCAGCTCAATGGTGCGATAGTAATCACCGGATCGCCTTTCAACATCAGCGGCAGGGCGCTAAAGAAGGCTTCCGTCACTTTCTCCTGATAAAGTTCAGGATTGTTGGCAATTTCTGGCTGTGCCAGCAGCGCCTGAGTTTGCGCGTTATATTGCTGGCTAAACTGATGCCAGGCCTCGCCATCAATCTGGCCGACTTTTAAGGTCAGCTTGCCACTGCCCAGATCCTGATTCTGTACCTTCAGGCTGTTTAGCGAGTAATCCAGTTGGCTATTGATCGTTTTACCATCATTGACCAGATCCGATTTACCGCTGATCTCCATGCCTTCCAGCAGTGCCAGTTCTTTGCCTTCCACTGAAATGGTCATTTTTTCCAGCGACAGTTTTTGGTTACCTACGCGCTCACCAAAACTTGCCAGCGTGCTGGAACCGTCAGTTTTCAGATTATTAAAGGTCAACTGTACTTTCTGGTTATACTCATTAACCGCATCCACCCGACCACTTTGCGCCTCCCCGGAAAGGGAGATAGCTTTGCCGTCTCTGTCTGCATTTAACTGGAACTCGCCGCCGCTAAAGGCGACCTTTTCATCCTTTTGCTCGTAATTCAGTGGCTTGAGTGAAATATCGGAACTGGAATCACCGCTGTAACCAATGCGGGAGTTAATCTCAAAAGGCGTTTCACCTTTTGCCATATCAAACAGTGGTTTGCTTACTTCGTTATTGACCAGCGCGGTTTGAATTGATGCCATCGACGGAATCAGGTTCAGTTTTTTAAGCTGGGCAAGGGGGAAGGGACCATGATCAACCGATTCGTTGAAGATGACGCTCTGACCGCTTTTAATCCACGGATTTTCTTTCCCGGCAATGGGTTTCACCACCAGTTGCAACTGGCTGCTGAATACGCCGCGATGATAGTTTTGATAACTTACTTCCAGGTTGGATTCAGGAGCTGTCAGTTTGAGTTGCGCGTTTGCCTGCGCGACCATGTCTTCGAGATGGGTTTCAATCTTCTTGCCTGTGTACCATGCGCCGCCTGTCCAGACTACGCCGAGCGCAACAATGACGCCTACCGCTACCAGCGATTTATTCATAATGATTATCCATAAAATAAAATCAGGCGGACTGGCCGCCTGAAGGTGTTATAAGCCTTTAATAAGCTTAGCAAGAGATGTTAATTTTTTCAGTAAGCTCTTACAGCTTGTTGTAAACACGGGCTAAACGGCCGTGGCCTATGACCGTCACCGGTGACTCGTTGGCGGCAATAAACGCTGATTCACCCGGTTTAAGCTGTAACTGCTGAGAACCTTTACACAGCGTTGCATCGCCCTCGACGCAGAACAAAATGGCGGCACTCTGCTGGCTGATGGTGGTTTCTTCATCGCTAAGGTCATGCAGCGAGAAGGCAAAATCATCCACCGGAATCGGGAAGTCCAGCTCTGAGCCTTGTTTCACCGGCTGGGTCAACAACTGGTTGG
Source organism: Escherichia sp. E4930 (assembly GCF_005845405.1). Lineage (NCBI taxonomy): Bacteria > Pseudomonadati > Pseudomonadota > Gammaproteobacteria > Enterobacterales > Enterobacteriaceae > Escherichia > Escherichia sp. E4930. Next base: position 19,173 of record NZ_VCDZ01000016.1, read on the forward strand.
CCGGTTTGGCTGCAAACTTCACGTTGGCAACCAGCTCTGGAATATCAATGTATTTAGGCGTCAGACCCGCACGCAGCACGTTATCGGAGTTCGCCATCACTTCTAGTGCCACGCCTTGCAGGTAAGCGTGCGGTGTTTCAGCGAACAGGAACATCGCTTCGCCAGGATTCAATTTCACGACATTCAGCAACAGCGGGGAGAACAGACCGCTGTCATCCGGGTAAAATTCAGAAATTAAACGAATCGTTTGCCACGGTTCGCCCTGCTGACTGTCGAGCGCCGATTTCAAAATCGCCAGCGCGCGGGATTTCTCTTCACCCTGCATATTTAACAGGCTGGCAAACAGTTCGCTTAAACGTTCGGCATTGGGCTGCTGCAAAAAGTGAGCAATGGCCGGATGTGCGCCCGCGACGGGCTGAAGCAGGGAGACGATGTCGGAAAACTCACGAAACGCGTTCATCGCGAGGAAAGGGGTCAGGGCGAAAACCAGCTCAGGCTTGTGGTTAGGATCTTTATAGTTACGCTCGGCGGCATCCATCGGAATACCTGCGGCATTTTCTTTGGCAAAACCGATTTCAGAATTGCGTTTGTTTGGATGCACCTGAATGGAGAGTGGCTGGGCTGCGCATAATACTTTGAACAGGAAAGGCAACTCGCCAAAGCGTTTGGCAACGGCATCTCCCAAAAGAGTCGATTTATCACTCTCAATCACATCACGCAGTGAAACGATATCTCCTGCGGCATCGTACACACGTGAACTGCTCTTTGGATGCGCGCCCATCCATAACTCGGCCATCGGCTGGCTGGACGGATTTTCCATGCCATAAAGTTCAGTCAACGCCGTTTTGCTGCCCCAGGCATAGTTTTGCACTGAGTTAATGAGTTTTTGCATGATCAATCCCTGTTTAAATGTGGAAATTAATCCCGCTATTAAAGCAAGAATCCTACGGGAAGTAACCTGGAGCCGCAAAAAGTCGTACTAGTCTCAGTTTTTGTTAAAAAAGTGTGTAGGATAATGTAACTCGCTTTTAACAGGGCAATGGAACACTCGCCCAAAGCATAACCAAACCAGGCAGTAAGTGAGAGAACAATGTCAAACAAACCCTTTCATTATCAGGCTCCTTTCCCACTCAAAAAAGATGATACCGAGTACTACCTGCTGACCAGCGAACATGTCAGCGTATCTGAATTTGAAGGGCAGGAGATTTTGAAAGTTGCACCAGAAGCGTTAACTCTTCTGGCGCGTCAGGCGTTTCATGATGCGTCATTCATGCTGCGTCCGGCCCATCAACAGCAGGTAGCCGATATTTTGCGTGACCCGGAAGCCAGCGAAAACGACAAGTATGTGGCACTGCAATTCCTGCGAAACTCCGATATCGCCGCAAAAGGCGTTCTGCCAACCTGCCAGGACACCGGCACCGCGATCATCGTTGGTAAAAAAGGACAGCGTGTATGGACCGGTGGTGGCGACGAAGCGGCGCTGGCGCGCGGTGTCTATAACACTTACATCGAAGATAACCTGCGCTACTCGCAAAACGCGCCGCTGGATATGTATAAAGAGGTGAATACCGGCACCAACTTGCCAGCGCAGATCGATCTTTATGCCGTTGATGGCGACGAGTACAAATTTCTCTGTATCGCCAAAGGTGGTGGTTCGGCAAACAAGACGTATCTCTATCAGGAAACCAAAGCGTTACTGACGCCGGGGAAACTGAAAAATTACCTGGTTGAGAAAATGCGCACACTGGGTACGGCGGCGTGTCCTCCGTATCATATTGCGTTCGTTATTGGCGGAACTTCTGCGGAAACTAACCTTAAAACGGTGAAACTGGCTTCCGCTAAATACTATGACGAACTGCCAACGGAAGGGAACGAGCACGGTCAGGCGTTCCGCGATGTGGAACTGGAAAACGAATTGCTGATTGAAGCGCAAAATCTCGGGCTGGGCGCGCAGTTTGGCGGGAAATATTTCGCCCATGACATTCGCGTGATTCGCCTGCCACGCCACGGCGCATCCTGCCCGATTGGTATGGGCGTCTCCTGTTCTGCTGACCGTAATATCAAAGCGAAGATTAACCGTCAGGGGATCTGGATCGAAAAACTGGAACATAATCCTGGCAAATACATCCCTGAAGAACTGCGTAAAGCGGGAGAAGGCGAAGCGGTACGCGTTGACCTTAACCGTCCAATGAAAGAGATCCTCGCACAGTTGTCGCAGTATCCCGTTTCTACACGCTTATCGCTTAACGGCACGATTATCGTCGGTCGTGATATCGCTCATGCCAAACTGAAAGAGCGGATGGATAACGGTGAAGGGCTGCCACAGTACATTAAAGATCATCCAATTTACTACGCGGGTCCGGCCAAAACGCCGGAAGGTTATGCCTCCGGTTCTCTTGGCCCAACGACTGCCGGACGTATGGATTCTTACGTCGATCAACTGCAAGCGCAGGGCGGCAGCATGATCATGCTGGCGAAAGGCAACCGCAGCCAGCAGGTGACGGATGCCTGTAAAAAACATGGCGGTTTCTATCTCGGCAGTATCGGCGGGCCTGCGGCAGTGCTGGCGCAGGGGAGTATTAAGAGTCTGGAATGTGTTGAATATCCGGAACTGGGAATGGAAGCCATCTGGAAAATCGAAGTGGAAGATTTCCCGGCGTTTATCCTGGTGGATGATAAAGGAAATGACTTCTTCCAGCAGATACAACTCACGCAGTGTAGTCGCTGCGTGAAATAAGCAGAGCCGCCCTTCGAGGCGGCTTTTTTACATGGCACGAAATACCAAACATTTGTTATCAAATAGTAAATAATGAGTGAGCTAAAAGTTGCTTAACGTAAGCAAAGAAGAAAAAAATTAATCAGGTGAGGAGCAGGCCATGAAAACAGTACGCAGCGAAAAAGATTCGATGGGTGCGATCGATGTCCCGGCAGATAAGCTGTGGGGCGCACAAACTCAACGCTCGCTGGAGCATTTCCGCATTTCGACGGAGAAAATGCCAACCTCACTGATTCATGCGCTGGCGCTAACCAAGCGCGCAGCGGCAAAAGTTAATGAAGATTTAGGCTTGCTGTCTGAAGAGAAAGCGAGTGCCATTCGGCAGGCGGCGGATGAAGTACTGGCGGGGCTGCATGACGACGAATTCCCGCTGGCAATCTGGCAGACCGGCTCCGGCACGCAAAGTAACATGAACATGAACGAAGTGCTGGCTAACCGGGCCAGTGAATTACTCGGCGGTGTGCGCGGGATGGAACGTAAAGTTCACCCTAACGACGACGTGAACAAAAGCCAAAGTTCCAACGATGTCTTTCCGACGGCGATGCACGTTGCAGCGCTGCTGGCGCTGCGCAAGCAACTCATTCCGCAGCTTAAAACCCTGACACAGACGCTGAGTGAAAAATCGCGTGCATTTGCCGATATCGTCAAAATCGGTCGAACCCACTTGCAGGACGCCACGCCGCTGACCTTAGGGCAGGAGATTTCCGGCTGGGTAGCGATGCTGGAGCATAACCTCAAACATATCGAATACAGCCTGCCTCACGTAGCGGAACTGGCGCTGGGGGGGACCGCAGTAGGGACGGGGCTGAACACCCATCCGGAGTATGCCCGTCGCGTGGCGGACGAGCTTTCGGTCATTACCTGTGCGCCGTTTGTTACCGCACCGAACAAATTTGAAGCACTGGCGACCTGTGATGCGCTGGTTCAGGCGCACGGTGCGTTAAAAGGATTGGCGGCGTCACTGATGAAAATTGCCAATGACGTCCGCTGGCTGGCCTCTGGCCCGCGTTGCGGCATTGGCGAAATCTCCATCCCGGAAAACGAACCGGGCAGTTCAATCATGCCGGGAAAAGTGAACCCAACGCAGTGTGAAGCATTAACCATGCTTTGCTGCCAGGTGATGGGGAATGACGTGGCAATCAACATCGGCGGCGCTTCTGGTAACTTCGAACTGAACGTCTTCCGTCCGATGGTGATCCACAATTTCCTGCAATCGGTGCGCTTGCTGGCAGATGGTATGGAAAGTTTTAACAAACACTGCGCGGTGGGAATAGAGCCAAATCGCGAGCGTATCAACCAATTACTCAATGAATCGCTGATGCTGGTGACCGCGCTAAACACCCATATTGGCTATGACAAAGCTGCGGAGATCGCCAAAAAAGCGCATAAAGAAGGGCTGACCTTAAAAGCTGCCGCCCTTGCGCTGGGTTATCTTAGCGAAGCCGAGTTTGATAGCTGGGTACGACCAGAACAGATGGTCGGCAGTATGAAAGCAGGGCGTTAATCTGCAACATACAGGTGCAGCCGGGGAATGATCAAACGAAGCGGCTGCGCCTGGGGTTTAAAACGATGCTGAACATTGTCGGCATCGTAATTTAACAGCTCACCAACGTCTGGCATGCCTGCGCCATTATCCCGATTAATCAGCGCGATAAGCGGTGTCGGGCAGGCGTGCTGAACTTGTTTTTGATCCCCCTTGTACCAGACACGGGCAATTGGCTGAACCTTCACCGGACGTTTGATTTTTAACTTCGCGTCCTGTGGCAGGGCGGCAATATCCTGATACTCGCGTTCCAGTTTTCCCTGCCACTCCTCGCGCGTCCACGGTGCAACGCTACGTGGCGATTTCAGGCTCTTTTCCAACTGCGCCAGCACCTCATCACGATGCAAATTTTTAATGATATGTTTATTCGCCCAGCCAAAACGTAAAGTGGCGGGGTCGTGCAGAACGGTGAGCGTGCGATAAGCATTAAGGGTAATCAGCCCCGGCAAATGACGATGTACCCATTCAAAACGCGCTGCCGTAGGCAGTTCTGACTCAACCGTGACGATATGCTCGAAAGTGGTTTTAAGTTGGTTGATGCGCTGTATATGACTTGCCAGCGCCGTTTGTGAAAGGTTATCGACCTGATAGCACAACACGCCAGGCAAACGAACAGCCGCCTTGCTGCTGCGATTTTCGGACTGTTGTTGAATAAACAAATGGCGGAAATGGCGCAGTGCCAGCGCCTGCGCTTCTTTCCCGAGATGTTGCTTAACCTCAATGCGATTAAGCGGATTATGCTCATCCTCCTTTTTGACCTCCGGTAACGAGAACACGCGGGCAACCAGCAACTTGTGCTGTTCAAGTTCAGCGGCAAACGCTGCCAGTTCTTGTTCCATCTGGCGAAAAGTCGTATTGAGTCGGTCAACAAGATCGTAACGGGCCATAAAATTACCACTTTAGTTACAACATACTTTATTTATAGCACATTGACGACAACTTAACCACCGTGCGTTTGGTGTCAGGCAGAAGTGAATTGCGGGATGTTGTGCCACAGTGGCCAGCTGAACGAGAAGCGGGCGCCCCCCAGTTCGCTGGTGTCACAATTGACCGTACCGCCCATTGCCAGAGCGATGGAGTGGACAATCGCCAGCCCCAGCCCACAGCCGCCAGTTGCGCGGTCCCGGCTGGGATCGAGGCGAACAAAGGGTTCAAAGATATGCTCGCGATTTTCTGCCGCAATTCCCGGACCATCATCTTCAACAATCAATGTTGCTCTGTTTCCTGCCAGTAGCAGGCTGGTTTCAACGGTTGAATGGCAGTAGCGCAGGGCGTTGTTGAGTAAGTTATCCAGCACGCGCTCCATTAAGCGCATATCCAGTGCCGCGTAATTACCTGGCGTGATCGTTTTTATCCGTACCGTTTTGTCGGGGGTCACGGCCTGAATATCTTGCAGATGTGTTGACAGCCACAACGGCAGGTCTGGTTCGCTAAGATGCAGTTCATTTTGTGGGCGATCGAGCCGGGCATAAGTCAGCAGTTCTTCAATTAAGGCTTCCAGTTGACTGATATCGCGATTCAAGGCCTGGGACTCTATGGCGTTCAGGTTGTCGCTCATCTCCAGCCGATAACGCAGGCGCACTAATGGCGTTCGCAGTTCATGGGCAATGCCATCGATAAGCTGCTTTTTACTGGCAATCAACGCGTTGATATTGTCCGCCATCTGGTTAAACGCCACGCCAAGTCGTTCAAAGCTTGAACCATCATCAAAGTGAATACGTTCATTGAGATGCCCATCACCGAATCGTTGCGCTGCCGCTTCCAGTTTTAACATGTCTTTCCAGTGCGGACGCATCCAGATAAACACCGGAAAGGCGAGGGAGATGGCAATAAAGGCGATCAGCACGATATCCAGCAAACGCATTTGATGGAGGAAATAAAGATAAGGAACGGGACCCACGGCAAGCACGTAGTGGCTGCGCGGGATACGCTGTAAAAAAGTGTACTGATCATCCAGAGCAACAATCTCTCCGCCACGCAATCGGTGCATGGCGTTATTATCGAGATGATATTTACTCAGCGGCTCGACGCGCAGATCGAAAGAGAGATTTAAATCCATCTCCTTCAACGTTTTTCCCCAGTCGTGTGGAGGGATCTCGCGTAATTCGCTACGCATCAGATACAGCGAACTGTTCATCAAATCATCCAGCGACTGTTTGCCTGCACGTTCGGCGGTAAATTTGTACACCAGCCCAACCAGCAGAGACATCACCAGAAAGCAGACAAACAGCAAAAGATAAAACTGGATAAACAGTTTTTTCATCGCTTATTCCCACGCATGAGGCGCAAAAAGATAGCCTTTGTTACGCACGGTTTTAATACGATAAGGTTCTGCGGCGTTATCGAGCAGTTTTTTTCTTAACCGCGAAATAGCCACGTCCACGCTACGATCCAGTCCGTCATAACTGACGCCGCGTAAATTTTTCAGCAATGCATCGCGGTCCATGATTTGCCCGGCATGGGTAGCTAATTCCCACAATAATTCGAAATCAGCTGTCGAGAGTGAAATCTCATGGTTAGCAAGTGTCACTACGCGGTTGATGGGGTCGATAGTTAACGTACCGAAATGCAATGGTTTGTAAGGTGTCAGAGACGTTTCCTGAATACCTTTGGTCACTGTGGCTTGCTCATTCTGACGCAAATGCAAACGTAAACGCGCTAGCAAAACAGCGGGGGGCGTTGTTTTGAGAATATAGTCGCAGGCGCCCATTTCCAGCGCCAGAATGTGGTTCATATCGCTATCGAGAGAGGTCAGCAGAACAATCGGCCCGGACCACTTTGCGCGTAAATCGCGGCAGATGGACATTCCGTCTTTGCCAGGCAGCATGATATCGAGCAGCACCAGATCCGGATTTTCCCGCAAAATTGTCTCTTCGGCGTGGTCGCCGCGCGGTTCCACGGTAACCTGCATATCATGCTTTGCCAGGTACGCAGCAATCAGTGAACCGACTTCTGTGTCATCTTCCACAAATACGATAGTGTTCATATTATTCACGGCAGATATAAAAACGTCACAATACACCGCGCTGATTTTACTTACTATCAATCGTTTCTAAACAAGGTTGCATCGGGTATTCTACAGATAACTTGTTATGGAAGTGTTAAGGTTAAAAATGGGGCTGGTAATCAAAGCCGCGCTTGGTGCGCTGGTGGTGGTGTTGATTGGTGTATTAGCAAAAACGAAAAATTACTATATCGCCGGGCTGATCCCGCTTTTCCCGACTTTTGCGCTCATCGCGCATTATATTGTTGTCAGTGAACGCGGCATTGAAGCTTTGCGCGCCACAATCGTTTTCAGTATGTGGTCGATTATTCCCTATTTTGTTTATCTGGCGTCGTTGTGGTATTTCACCGGAATCATGCGCTTGCCCGCTGCTTTTGTGGGTTCTGTTGCGTGCTGGGGGTTAAGCGCATGGGTGCTAATTATTTGCTGGATGAAGCTGCATTAACGCAAATGACGGCCGCCATCAAGCGGGAAACTGCGTCCGGTTACAAAGCAACTGGTGAGTAAGTAATCGACAAGATCGATAACTTCTTTCTCACCAGGCGCGGTTTTCATCAGTGATTTATTCAGCGCCTGTTGGCGATATTCGGCATCATCATGCTCGTTAAACAGGATCAGCGATGGTGCAATAGAATTCACTTTCACTTCCGGTGCCAATTTGCGGGCAAACGAACGGGTCATATTATCCAGTGCCGCTTTGCTTGCAGCATAGGCAATATGTTTGTCGCTTCCGCGCTCCACCACATAATCGGTGAAGTGAATGATATCGCTGGCAGCGTGTCCGTGACCGCGCAGTAATCTTTCCAGCGCATGGTTGAGCAGGTAAGGGGTATTAACATGGATCTGCATCATGCAGGCCAGAACATCAGTCAGTGGCGTACCTGGTTTTTCTGCCATCCACGCACTGGCGTTATGCAAAATGGCACGCAGGCCGTGGGTGGTTTTTAACACTTCATCGGCAAACGCCATCACGCCGTCGTTCGTTGAAAAATCAGCCTGAATACACTGCGCACCCGCATTAATCAGTCCATCAATGGCAGGATAGTGCGTTCGATAGCTGACAATCACCGGTTGCTTTTGATGAATGAAATGCCAGGCGAGAGCGAGGCCGATACGACGGCCTCCGCCAGTGATTAATATTGGCAAGGGCTGGGTTTTCCCCATCGTTAATCTCCTTTGCAAGCATACGATGGGACGAACGTTATCCCACCAGCATCCAGGTTGCCGGAACTGCGGCAATTAACAGCATGCCAATCAGCACCATTTCCTGACGATTCAGTACATTATCATGTGTATGCGTTTTACGCGCGTACAGGAAAACCAGCAGCCCTGGCGCATACAGAACGACGGACAACAACAGGTGCATTGGGCCTGAAGCGTATAATAACCATAAGCCATAAATGCAGGCACCGACACCTACCGCTTTATGCAGCGGACGAGTAGCGATTTTCAACAAGAACGCGCCAACCAGGAAATAGGGCACCAGAATCATTTCTGAGGCGATGGTCAGCAACGTGTTGTAATCGGAACCAGTCAGCCAAATCAGCACCAGACATATTTGCACGCAGATGTTGGTCAGCCACAGCGAGGCAGACGGCGCTGCTTGTGCATTCTGGCGCGCAAAAATACGCGGGAATGCCTTATGGGTAGCTGCCAGGAAGGGGACTTCTGCCGCCATAATGGTCCAGCTTAAATACGCGCCACAAACAGAAACGATCAATCCGGCAGCGATGATAATCTCGCCCCACGGCCCCATCATTTTCACCATCAGACCGGCCATAGACGGGTTACGAATCTCAGCCAGTTCAGGACGAGCAACCACCCCCATCGAAAGCAGCGTGACTAATAAATAAACGCCCAGTGCAGAAAGCACCGCCAGAAGCGTTGCTTTGCCAACATCATGTTTATTCCGCGCCCGTGAAGAAACAACCACCGCACCTTCCACACCAATGAATACCCACAGTGTGATTAGCATGGTGTTTTTCACCTGTTCCCATACCGGCACGCCAAGCGCAAGGCCTGTAAAGTCGAGCTTGAAGGTGTCCAGTTTGAACATCATCATCGCCAGCACAATAAACAAACCAAGCGGCAATAATTTTGCCAGTGTCGCCACCAGGTTAATGCTGGCGGCGGTTTGTACGCCGCGCAGGATCAAAAAGTGAACAATCCACAACAATGCCGATGCACCGACGATCGATTGCCAGGTGTTACCATCGCCAAACAGGCGTAGTTCCGGCGTATCGGTGAAGAAACTTAATGCGGAAAAGACGATAACCAAATAAGAGACGTTGGCGATAACCGCACATAGCCAGTATCCCCATGCGGAGCAGAAGCCGATTAACTCGCCAAACCCTTCCCGTGCATAGGTAAAAATACCGCCGTCAAGGTCGGGACGAATGCGTGTCAGGATCAGCATGGCAAAGGCCAGCAATAAGATGCCAGCGCCAGTAATACCCCAGCCGATGAGCAGTGCTGCCGGGCTGGCAACCGCCGCCATATTTTGCGGCAGACTGAAAACACCCGCGCCCAGCATTGAGCTTAATACCAGCGCGGTGAGTGCGCTCAGTCCCAGTTTCTTTTCCATCGATATCCAGTGTTTAAAACGTGTTCAGAAGAATAAATATTAGGGCAAAACGCATAAAAATGGTGAATGCCACTAAAGCGCGGGATTTTACGAAGAGAAGTGGCGGCATGCAATGGTTGCGGGAAAATTTGTAGCTAAAAATCTGAAAGGCGGCATAAAGCCGCCTTAATGTGATACTGAATAGTTATTTATTTATACAGGTCTGCACTGATGGTCAGGTTGTTACCACGTTCCTGCCACTGGCGGGTAATGTGGTAATACTTAGCACCTTTCTTCGCGGCACGTTTAGCAACCTGGTAGGAGACTTCGGTCATGTTGCCGTAGTTACCCGAGAACTTAATGCTATCGAACGGAACCATCATTGCTGCGGTCGCTTTGTTTAATTCTTCTACTTTGGTGCCGTCAGGAAGCGTGACAGTGTAACGTCCGCCTTTTGAGGACTGAGTTTCAAAGAAACGACCAACTTCAGCACTTGGTGATGCAGTGGTGGCAACGCCCGGGATTTCAACTTTCTTCGCGGCTTCGCCACCTGCGGCCAGTGCCGCGCGACCAGCATCAGAATCCGCAGGGATCACATCCGGGCTCTGGACGATGCGTTTTTTAGCATCTTGTTTGTAGATGAACGCAGTAATACGCTGGTTGCCGCCCTGGTTGGCATCTATCTGGCGAACGATGTAGTAAGAGTAGGCACCTTTCGCTTTTGCTGCTTTGGTGATGGCATCGTTCACTTCCGGTTGGCTGCGGAAGAAGCCCTGGACGGTAACGGTGTCATACGGTTCGATCAAAACAGCCTGGTCTTTAGGCAGTTCAATAACGCCATTAAAAACGCGATTCTTATCAGCTTCTGCTTTTTCAGCATCGGCTTTATAAAGATCGGCAACTACACGCCAGTTACCGCTGTTACCGAAATCTGAAGTGTCGACAACATAAAAAGAGGCGGCGCCTTCTTTATCAGCGCGACGGGAAACGGCTTTAACCGCTTCGCCAATGGCATTAAAACGACCGGTAACCACTACACGGTCAAAAGGTTTAACCGCTGCCGCTTGCTCCGGTGTCAGTTCTGTTGCTGCGTTAACGGAAAATGCCGTAGCAGAAAGCAGTGCCGACGCCAGGAGGGTGTTCTTAAGCTTCATAAAAATAATCCTTCGCCTTGCGCAAACCAGGTACTGGTATTGTTATTAACGAGAAACGTGGCTGATTATTGCATTTAAAGTGTGTAACTGTCTGCGTGATTTTTTCATATCAGACTTCTTGATTTGATTTTAAATCTGATCGAATGAGCGTCCGTGCTTAAAAAATAGCCACAATAACAGAAGAATGACTGAACTGGCTGAATTGTATAAGTTAATTTAATGTTAACCGGTGGCTGGCGTCGGTGATATCTCATGTTTTACCTGATTATCAAAGACAATTATCGCCCATTATCCTGTGTTCTATGGTGTTTATCCCGCTATCAAGGCTGAATCGTTAATATTTTGCGAGTTCACGCCGAAATACTGATTTTTGACGCTAGATCACAGGCATTATTTTCAGTACGTTATAGGCGTTTGTTACTAATTTATTTTAACGGAGTAACATTTAGCTCGTACATGAGCGGCTTGTGTATCAAAAACACAGGCAAACCATCATCAATAAAACCGATGGAAGGGAATATCATGCGAATTGGCATACCAAGAGAACGGTTAACCAATGAAACCCGTGTTGCAGCAACGCCAAAAACAGTGGAGCAGTTGCTGAAACTAGGTTTTACCGTCGCGGTAGAGAGCGGCGCAGGTCAACTGGCTAGTTTTGACGATAAAGCGTTTGTGCAAGCGGGCGCCGAAATTGTAGAAGGGAATAACGTCTGGCAGTCAGAGATCATTCTGAAGGTCAATGCGCCGTTAGATGATGAAATTGCGTTACTCAATCCGGGAACCACGCTGGTGAGCTTCATCTGGCCCGCGCAGAATCCGGAGTTAATGCAAAAACTCGCGGAGCGTAACGTGACGGTGATGGCGATGGACTCTGTACCACGCATTTCTCGCGCGCAATCGCTTGATGCGTTAAGTTCGATGGCGAATATCGCCGGCTATCGCGCCATTGTTGAAGCGGCGCATGAATTTGGGCGTTTCTTTACCGGGCAAATCACCGCAGCAGGTAAAGTGCCGCCAGCAAAAGTGATGGTGATTGGTGCGGGTGTTGCTGGTCTGGCCGCCATTGGCGCAGCTAACAGCCTCGGCGCAATTGTGCGTGCATTCGATACCCGCCCGGAAGTGAAAGAACAAGTTCAAAGTATGGGCGCGGAGTTCCTCGAGCTGGATTTTAAAGAGGAAGCAGGTAGCGGCGATGGTTACGCCAAAGTGATGTCGGAAGCGTTCATCAAAGCAGAAATGGAACTCTTTGCCGCCCAGGCAAAAGAGGTCGATATCATTGTGACCACTGCGCTTATTCCAGGCAAACCAGCACCGAAACTGATTACCCGTGAAATGGTTGATTCTATGAAGTCGGGTAGTGTGATTGTCGACCTGGCATCCCAAAACGGTGGTAACTGTGAATACACCGTGCCGGGTGAAATCTTCACCACGGAGAATGGCGTCAAAGTGATTGGCTACACCGATCTTCCTGGTCGCCTGCCGACGCAATCCTCACAGCTTTACGGCACCAACCTTGTCAATCTGCTGAAACTGTTGTGCAAAGAGAAAGACGGCAATATCACGGTTGATTTTGATGATGTGGTGATTCGCGGCGTGACCGTGATCCGTTCTGGCGAAATTACCTGGCCGGCGCCGCCGATTCAGGTTTCAGTCCAACCGCAGGCAGCACAGAAAGCGGCACCTGATGTTAAAACCGAAGAAAAATGTGCCTGCTCACCGTGGCGTAAATATGCGCTGATGGCGCTGGCAATCATCCTTTTCGGCTGGTTGGCAAGCGTAGCACCGAAAGAATTCCTCGGGCACTTTACCGTTTTCGCGCTGGCCTGCGTGGTAGGTTATTACGTGGTGTGGAATGTCTCCCACGCGTTGCATACGCCGCTGATGTCGGTTACTAACGCGATTTCAGGGATTATTGTTGTCGGAGCTCTATTGCAGATTGGCCAGGGCGGCTGGGTTAGCTTCCTTAGTTTTATCGCGGTGCTTATCGCCAGCATTAATATTTTCGGTGGCTTTACCGTGACTCAGCGCATGCTGAAAATGTTTCGCAAAAACTAAGGGGTAACATATGTCTGGAGGATTAGTTACAGCTGCATACATTGTTGCCGCGATCCTGTTTATCTTCAGTCTGGCCGGGCTTTCTAAACATGAAACGTCTCGCCGTGGTAACAACTTCGGTATCGCCGGGATGGCGATTGCGTTAATTGCAACCATCTTCGGGCCGGATACTGGCAATGTTGGCTGGATCCTGGTTGCGATGGTCATTGGTGGCGCGATTGGTATCCGTCTGGCGAAGAAAGTCGAAATGACTGAAATGCCGGAACTGGTGGCGATCCTGCATAGCTTCGTGGGGCTGGCGGCGGTGCTGGTTGGCTTTAACAGCTATCTGCATCATGACGCGGGAATGGCACCGATTCTGGCCAATATTCACCTGACGGAAGTGTTCCTTGGCATCTTTATTGGTGCGGTAACCTTTACCGGTTCGGTTGTGGCGTTCGGTAAGCTGTGCGGAAAGATTTCGTCTAAACCGTTGATGCTGCCAAACCGCCATAAAATGAACCTGGCTGCATTGGTCGTTTCCTTCCTGCTGTTGATGGTGTTTGTTCGTACCGATAGTGTTGGCTTGCAGGTGCTGGCATTACTGATAATGACCGCTATAGCGCTGGTCTTCGGTTGGCATTTGGTGGCTTCCATCGGTGGTGCAGATATGCCAGTGGTGGTATCGATGCTGAACTCCTACTCCGGTTGGGCGGCGGCAGCGGCGGGCTTTATGCTCAGTAATGACCTGCTGATTGTGACCGGTGCGCTGGTCGGTTCGTCGGGCGCGATTCTTTCTTACATTATGTGTAAGGCGATGAACCGTTCCTTTATCAGCGTCATTGCGGGCGGTTTCGGCACTGATGGTTCCTCTACCGGCGATGATCAGGAAGTGGGCGAGCACCGCGAAATCACTGCGGAAGAGACGGCAGAATTGCTGAAAAATTCGCACTCGGTGATCATCACCCCTGGCTACGGTATGGCGGTCGCGCAGGCACAATATCCGGTGGCAGAAATCACCGAGAAATTGCGTGCCCGTGGTATCAATGTGCGTTTCGGGATTCACCCGGTTGCGGGCCGTTTGCCTGGGCATATGAACGTGTTGCTGGCGGAAGCGAAAGTACCGTATGACATCGTGCTGGAAATGGACGAAATCAACGATGACTTCGCTGATACCGATACCGTACTGGTGATTGGTGCCAACGATACGGTTAACCCGGCGGCACAGGACGATCCGAAGAGCCCGATTGCTGGCATGCCTGTTTTGGAAGTGTGGAAAGCGCAGAACGTGATTGTCTTTAAACGCTCGATGAACACCGGCTATGCTGGCGTGCAAAACCCGCTGTTCTTCAAGGAGAACACCCACATGCTGTTTGGTGACGCCAAAGCCAGCGTGGATGCAATCCTGAAATCACTGTAACCCTGACGGCCTCTACGGAGGCCGTCACTCTTTATTGAGATCGCTTAACAGAACGGCGATGCTTTGGCCTCCCGCCGTTTGCTCAAGTGCAATTTTGACAATAATCGTCAACGGCACAGAAAGCAGCATTCCCACGGGGCCTAACAACCATCCCCAAAAAATTAATGACAAAAAAACCACCAGTGTGGAAAGTCCTAACCCGCGGCCCATAATGCGTGGCTCCAGAATATTGCCGAAGACCAAATTAATCAGCAGATATCCCGCCAGTACAAGTAACGCCTCGTAGAAACCATTAAACACCAGTACCTGAGCGATAGGGGGAATCGCTGCCAGAACTGAACCAATATTGGGTATGTAATTAAGCGCAAAGGCCAGCAATCCCCAGACAAAAGCAAAGCGAACATCCAGTGCAGCGAGCATCGCCCAGGCGACCAGTCCGGTGATGATGCTGATAGCGGTTTTTAGTACCAGGTAATGCGACACACTGTCAATCGCGCGCTGAATTGCCGCCATCCCTTCAACTGGACGCGCCATCATTTGCTGGAGTTTACCGGGCAGTTGCGGCACTTCGAGCAGCATAAACAACACCGTCAGCAACAATAAAAATATTGACGACATGGCATTAGATAACTGAGTCAGTAAGTTGGTGAGCAACGTCATTGCCGAGTTCGGATCAATGTAATGCGCCAGTTGGTCAACTGAGACATCAATCCCCACGCGCTGTAATAAAGGTTCCAGAGCCTGCAGGGGTTTTATGATTGAGCTGCGATACTGTGGCAAAGTGCGGGTCAGTTCATTGAGTGTTGAACCGAGATAGGCCAGCATTAACACCATCGCCATCACGATAATGGTCATCAAAATTGACACCGCCAGTACGCGCGGCACTCGCCAGCGAACCATGCGTTGTACCAGCGGGTTAAGAATTACCGCGATAAATAGAGAGAGGATAAAGGGGACGATGATATCGGCGGCAAACCGGATACCGCACAGAATAATGACCAGCATTCCCAGCATAATGACGATTTTTAAGCCATTGAGCGTGATGATCGGCTTTGCCATGTTTATCCTCGTTTTTTCTTCCTTCGCTAATAATATTTTCTTTTTTGCTGCGGCATTATAACGAAAATCAAACCACTCAGGTAAAGAAGTGAAAATGTTTTGAGTTAATTCTTAAGCTATGATACAAATCAGACGTGTTCAACTACCGAGGACAATTATCATCCGCGATGACGAGAAGCAACACTGCGGATAATTGTAATTTTATGGACAATTTGTTCAGGACGTTATTTTCTACATTTACCCATCTTCGTACCTCATCCACTATCTTGCTCGCAGGTGAGCAGCACTGGCGCAACGCGCTTTAGTCCTTTCTTCTGCCAAAGCTTGCGCTATGCGCTGGGCTTGACCACTTTACTTTCGCTGAATTAAGCGAATATTAAAATAATTCTCTTGCAGGAGAAGGGTAATGTATTTTTATTGGATTTTATTAGGTCTGGCTATCGCCACAGAAATTACCGGCACGTTATCTATGAAATGGGCTAGCGTCAGTGATGGAAACAGCGGGTTTATTTTAATGCTGGTGATGATTTCTCTGTCATATATACTTCTCTCTTTCGCCGTTAAAAAAATCGCGTTAGGGGTAGCCTATGCGCTGTGGGAAGGTATCGGTATTTTATTTATTACGCTGTTTAGCGTTCTGTTATTTGATGAAAGTTTATCGCTGATGAAAATTGTCGGGTTAACAACTCTGGTTGCCGGGATTGTATTGATCAAATCGGGTACACGTAAAGTGCGTAAATCTACGCTGGAGCAGAATCATGGCTCAGTTTGAATGGATTCACGCCGCCTGGTTGGCACTGGCGATAGTGCTGGAAATTATTGCTAACGTCTTTTTGAAATTTTCTGATGGCTTTCGCCGTAAAGTCTATGGCTTGCTGTCGCTGGCGGCGGTACTTGCTGCTTTTAGTGCACTATCCCAGGCAGTGAAAGGGATCGACTTGTCAGTGGCGTATGCGCTGTGGGGTGGGTTTGGTATTGTCGCCACATTAGCAGCCGGTTGGGTCCTGTTTGGTCAGCGGTTAAACCGCAAAGGCTGGGTTGGTCTGGTCCTGTTGTTAGCCGGAATGATCATGGTGAAACTCGCCTGATGTTTATGCTGCCCGTATTTTCGGGCAGCATTTAAACGCTATTGCCGGGATAACTCTTCCAGTTTGTCGCGAAAGCCGGTAACAGAGATAGCCCGGTTATCAGCCCGCCAGCGATCCTTAGCCGCAGGCGCCGAACTTTGCACGCCAATCAACTGCCAGCCGTCATCAGTATGCAGCATTAGCGGCGAACCGCTGTCACCCGGCAGGGTATCGCACTGATGCGACATCACCGACGTTTGCGCCCAGCCAGTCACTTCGCAATTTTTATGACTGTACAACGTATCCAGGTGATCCTCGGGATAGCCTGCCTGGGTCACTTTACGACCTGCCGTTTTTAATGCGGCGGTGAGTGCTGCTTTGTCTCCCTCGAAAAGTGGTAAGGGTGTAATGCCAGAAGGCGGATTGCGCAGCACAATCAAACCAAAATCCCACGGCGCGGCAGCAGGCGGGACAATCCAGCCATCTCCATTAGCCTTTAACCGTTTACCTAATGTCGGATCAACGCGGCCTTCAATGTTGTGGATCTCATAGCGCCATAGCCCCTTATTCGACACAAAACGCAGCGCAATTGCTTTGTCTGGTTTGCCTTTTGGCGGCGTTAATAAACAGTGACCCGCCGTTAATGCGAGATTGGGCGCAATCAGGGTGGCCGTGCAGAGATTTCCACTGGCAGTCTCCAGTTGCCCAACCGCATCCCACGGAGATTGGGTCGTGTTAATTACTGGCACTCGATCATCATGACCAAAAAAAAGGGTGCTGACTTCATCATTAGCCGATTCAGGACTGTCAGGTTTATCTGCAAATACCAATGCAGATGTCAAACTAATTGCACCCAGTACTACAGCAATGGTTGTACGCATATCACACTCTGGTGGGTAATTATGATTATTAAAAGCAAACCCTCATAAATACTATAGCTGGGACGGGATTAAAGTGGGAGTCAAATCAGATAACTACGATCAGAAAAGATAAAAGCGAGTGGCAATCAATGCACATAAAATAAGGATGATAAGAATGAACTCAAAGCGATAACGGCCCACCATAGTACCCTCCGCTTAAGGCGGCGCTAAACGTTATCCGTCTAGCGCCGTAATTTTCAGGCGCGAGGGGGCGCGCCATTATTGCTGCTGAAAACTTAAGCTGCTGGTTGGGCAGCTGGTTTTGCAGGTTGCTGATGGCTGTGTTTCTTGGTGTGTTTTTTCGCGGCTTGTGCTTTTTGTTCCGGAGCTTTCTGTTCGGTTTTCGCTTTTTTATGATGCTTTTTAGCCGCCTGCGCTTTTTGGGCAGGTGCTGCTTTATGCTGTTTTTTATGATGCATGGTTTTTGCAGGTGCAGCTTTGGTGGCAGTAGTTGCAGGGGCAGGTGTGGTCGCAGTCTCTGCGGCAAAAGCGGCAGAAGAGAGACTCATCGCAGCGGCAACAACCAGAGCTAATACTTTTTTCATTGTCATACCCTCAATTTGGTTTTTTTATGCAACCCCACTACGGGGCCGATGTAATGACTATATCTCGGGTAATGAGAGGCTTCCGTGAGTGGTTGGTTTCGGCATGTAACGATATGTACAAAGTAAATTGGTAAATAATAACGCGATGCGACTTAAGGTAAATTCCCTACTAATATCAGTAGTCTTGATCGAGTTTACTATTTCTCTACTCCCAAAACGGTAGAATTACTTTGCATCATCAATAAATGACACACAGTAAATGAATCCGCTAATTTGGGTATTTATTATCCTGATGACATTAGATGCGCTGCGGGAATTGGCTGGCGCTTCGTCTATTTTAGGATGGTTATTAACGTTGAGTTGAGCAGACAATAAGCCCGGGTGGGTATTTTACTTAGCCCGGGCTTATTTTTTCAGGCGTGCAATCGATAGTGCAAACGTGTACCCACTATAATCGCGACCACCAGCATCGACGCAATAAAAGCGCCAACGCCGTTCCAGCCGTAGTTATGCCAGAAGACCCCACCTAATGTTCCGGCAATACTTGAACCCACGTAGTAACTGAACAGATACAGCGAGGAAGCCTGGCCTTTGGCGCGTTTAGCACGGGGGCCAATCCAGCTGCTGGCGACCGAGTGAGCAGCAAAGAATCCGGCGGAGAAGAGCAACATCCCGGCAAAAATCAGCCATATCGAACTGAACAATGTCATTAACAAGCCAACAAGCATGACACCTGTCGAAGACAGCATCACCGGACCGCGTCCGAAGCGGGTGGTCATGGTTCCGGCTTTTGGTGAACTCCAGGTACCGGTCAAATAGGCCAGCGATAATAAACCCACCACCGCCTGGCTGACATGCCACGGGGAAAGCATCAAGCGATAGCCAATATAATTAAACTGGGTGACGAATGAGCCCATCAGCAAAAAACCTTCTGCGAATAATAAAGGCAATCCCTGGTCGCGCCAGTGCAGACGGAAGTTGATGAACAATGTTTTAGGGCGCAGTGAGGAGGGGCGGAAATGGCGAGATTCTGGAAGAATTTTCCAGAACATTAACGCCGAGGCCAGTGCGAAACAGCCAATCGCTGCCAGTGCAATTCGCCAGCTGAAGAAATCGGTGAAAACACCGCTAATTAAGCGTCCGCTCATGCCGCCAATCGAGTTACCGCTGATGTACAACCCCATCGAAAAGGCGACAAAACTCGGGTGGATCTCTTCGCTAAGGTAGGTCATGCCCACCGCAGCCACGCCGCTTAATGAAAGGCCAATCAAGGCGCGCATCACCAAAATGCCGTGCCAGCTGGTCATCATCGTCGAAAGTAACGTGCAGATGGAGGCCAATAACAGCGCCGTAACCATCACTGGCTTGCGACCAATGGCATCGGAAAGCGGGCCAGTAAACAGCAATCCGATAGCCAACATTGCCGTTGAAATGGACAGTGAAATACTACTGTTTGCGGGTGTTAAGCCAAACTCCTGCGAAAGAACCGGAAGGATAGGTTGCACACAATAGAGAAGTGCGAAGGTTGCCAGTCCGGCAGAAAAAAGCGCCAGGGTCACGCGCATAAATTGCGGCGTACCGCGTTTGATGAACAGGTTTGGCTGGGAAACGTTTTGCTTGTCAGTGGCGCTTGCCGGAGCACCATCAACAGTTGTGGTACGACTCACTTGAAATCCTTACTAAATATGCGCGTTGTGTTAGCTCTGGAATAGAGTAGGAAAATCGAATTGTTATGTCTAATATATTAATAGTCTCAAATAATATGTATGAAATATGAATATTGAATTGCGTCACCTACGTTACTTCATCGCTGTTGCAGAAGAATTGCATTTTGGTCGAGCTGCTGCGCGCCTGAATATTTCTCAACCGCCACTAAGCCAACAGATTCAGGCGTTGGAGCAACAAATTGGCGCGCGCCTGCTGGCCAGGACCAATCGAAGCGTTGCGCTCACCGCTGCAGGCAAGCAATTTCTTGCCGATAGTCGTCAAATTCTTTCTCTGGTAGACGATGCCGCAGCGCGGGCAGAACGACTGCATCAGGGGGAGGCGGGAGAATTACGCATTGGTTTTACCTCATCGGCGCCATTCATTCGCGCAGTGTCAGATACCTTATCGTTATTTCGCCGCGAATTTCCTGATGTCCATTTGCAGACGCGCGAGATGAATACCCGCGAGCAAATTGCGCCCCTTATCGAAGGAACGCTCGATATGGGACTGTTACGCAATACTTTGCTGCCGGAGACGTTGAACCATGCGGTAATTGTGCATGAACCGCTTATGGCGATGATTCCGCACGATCATCCGTTAGCCGGTAAATCTGTAGTTACGTTGGCGGAACTGGCAAAAGAGCCGTTTGTTTTCTTTGATCCTCACGTCGGGACAGGGCTTTATGATGACATTCTTGGCCTGATGCGACGCTACAATCTTACACCGGTTATTACCCAGGAAGTGGGCGAGGCGATGACCATCATTGGCCTTGTGTCTGCCGGTTTGGGCGTTTCGATTTTGCCCGCCTCATTTAAGCGTGTTCAGCTTAATGAAATGCGTTGGATACCTATTGCTGAAGAAGATGCGGTTTCTGAAATGTGGTTGGTCTGGCCGACGCATCATGAACAAAGTCCGGCAGCGCGAAACTTTCGTATTCAGCTGCTGAATGCTCTCAGGTGAGGTAAAATTCAGCTAAAAAACCCGAAAAGTGTGCTGTTAATCACATGGCTAAGTAAAAATTTGACGGCACGCATTGAAGTGTTTCACCATAGCCTACAGATTATTTCGGAGCGCGAAAATATAGGGAGTATAAGGTGGTTGCAGAAAACCAGCCTGGACATATTGATCAAATAAAGCAGACCAACGCGGGTGCTGTTTATCGCCTGATTGATCAGCTTGGTCCCATTTCGCGAATCGACCTTTCCCGCATGGCGCAACTGGCTCCCGCCAGTATCACCAAAATTGTCCGCGAAATGCTAGAAGCGCACCTGGTGCAAGAGTTAGAAATTAAAGAAGGGGGAAACCGTGGCCGCCCTGCGGTGGGGTTGGTGGTGGAAACAGAAGCCTGGCATTATCTTTCTCTGCGCATCAGTCGTGGTTTAATTTTTCTTGCCCTGCGTGATTTAAGCAGCAAGCTGGTGGTGGAAGAGACACTGGAGCTGGCGCTTCAGGATGAATTGCCTTTGCTGGAACGTATCATTGCGCATATTGATCAGTTTTTTATCCGTCATCAGAAAAAACTCGAACGCCTGACATCCATCGCCATTACTTTGCCGGGAATTATTGATACGGAAAATGGTATTGTGCACCGGATGCCGTTTTACGAGGATGTGAAAGAGATGCCGCTCGGCGAAGCGCTGGAGCAGCACACAGGTGTACCGGTTTACATTCAGCATGATATTAGTGCATGGACGATGGCCGAGGCATTATTTGGAGCCTCTCGCGGGGCGCGCGATGTGATTCAGGTGGTAATTGATCACAATGTTGGCGCGGGCGTGATTACCGACGGTCACTTGTTACATGCCGGAAGCAGTAGCCTTGTAGAAATTGGTCATACCCAGGTGGATCCGTATGGTAAACGCTGTTATTGCGGTAACCACGGTTGTCTGGAAACCATCGCCAGTGTGGACAGCATCCTCGAACTGGCGCAATTACGCCTTAATCAGTCAATGAGTTCGATGTTGCACGGGCAGCCTTTGAGCGTGGATTCATTATGCCATGCGGCGTTGCAGGGTGACTTGCTGGCAAAGGATATTATCACTGGCGTAGGCGCGCATGTTGGGCGCATTCTGGCCATCATGGTGAATTTATTTAACCCACAAAAAATACTGATTGGCTCGCCGTTAAGCAAAGCGGCAAATATTCTGTTCCCTGTGATTTCTGACAGCATCCGCCAGCAGGCGCTTCCAGCATACAGCCAGCATATTAGCGTTGAGAGCACTCAGTTCACCAATCAGGGGACAATGGCAGGGGCCGCGCTGGTAAAAGATGCGCTATATAATGGATCTTTGCTGATTCGTCTGTTGCAGGGTTAACATTTTTTAACTGTTCTACCAAAATTTGCGCTATCTCAAATTGAGTGCAGAAAGCATAACTTAGACTTTCCACGTTGAATTATTTTCCTGGCTTATATTAGTGAAGCATAACGGTGGAGTTAGTGATGCTGAAGCGTTTCTTTATAACAGGTACAGACACTTCTGTAGGGAAAACGGTGGTTTCCCGCGCATTGCTACAAGCGTTAGCCTCCCAGGGAAAAACGGTTGCGGGATACAAACCCGTAGCGAAGGGGAGCAAAGAGACACCTGAGGGGCTGCGTAATAAAGATGCCCTGGTGTTGCAGAGTGTTTCATCAATTGAACTGCCTTATGAAGCAGTCAATCCCATTGCGTTAAGCGAAGAAGAAAGTAGCGTGGCGCACAGTTGTCCAATCAATTACACGCTCATTTCAAATGGTCTGGCTAACCTGACCGACAAAGTTGATCATGTTGTCGTTGAGGGGACTGGCGGATGGCGCAGCCTGATGAATGATCTGCGTCCGCTCTCTGAATGGGTGGTCCAGGAGCAGCTACCGGTGTTGATGGTGGTGGGCATTCAGGAAGGCTGTATTAACCATGCGCTTCTGACCGCACAAGCGATTGCGAACGACGGTCTGCCGCTCATTGGCTGGGTGGCTAATCGTATTAACCCTGGGTTAGCGCATTATGCTGAAATCATTGATGTGCTGGGTAAAAAACTCCCGGCACCGCTCATTGGTGAACTGCCTTATCTGCCCCGAGCTGAACAGCGAGAACTGGGTCAATACATCCGCTTAGCCATGCTGCGTAGTGTGCTGTCGGTAGATAGAGTCAGGGTGTAAGGTCCGCGACATTACCGACGCGATCACGCAGGCAATCAATAAACCGGGGAGTAGCTGATACTCCCCGGTCATTTCACATATCATCAATGTTGACATAATTGGCGCATGCGTGGTCGCAGCCAGCAGTGTTGCCATCCCTGTTAGTCCGAGTAAAAGCGTCATTTCTTCGCCGCCTGGAAGCCATAACCCCAGGCTACGTCCATACAGCATGCCAATTGCAAGCCCGATAAATAGCGTTGGCGTAAACACGCCGCCAGGCGCGCCGGAACCGCTACTGGCCAGCACGGCAAAAAGTTTGCAGATGAAGATCGCAGCAATGACCGTAAACAGTGGTGGGGTGGTTAAAAAGGATTGCACCGTACTATAACCATTGCCCCATACGGCAGGCGTGAGCAGGGAAAGCAGGCCGACGATCAACCCCCCTAACGCCAACTGCCAGGGCGGCGTCAGTTTTAGGTGAACAAAACCTTGATGACTGGCGCTCATCATTTTCAACAGTAATGGTCCGCAAAGACCAGCCAGCACGCCGGTACTGATAATTAGCGCATAGTCCTGCACATGCAGCATCACCTCGAGCTGAACGCTGTAGAGCAATGCATCGCTGTGATTAATAAGATTGCTGACAAGCAATGCCACCACGGCTGAAATCACCACTGGGCCAAGAGAGGCCAGCATCATGGTGCCAAACAGCACTTCGGCAATAAATAAACTCCCGGCAAGCGGTGCGCGATAGGCTGCAGCCATGCCTGCCGCAGCACCGCAGGCAATCCATAATTTCCACTCTTCACGCGGCGTAAAACGTTGGGCAAACCAGCATGCAGCAAGAGCCGCCAGCAGAATCATCGCGCCTTCACGGCCAATTGCGCTACCGCTGGTCACCACCAGCAGAGAGGCAAGTGATTTTACCAGGCTTGCTGCGTAATCGAACTGCCCCTCGCTCTGCAACGCTTCCATATAATCGGTCGGCGCATGGGGTCGTTGCTGCGTAACTCTCTGCCAGCCCATGAGCAATAAACCTGCCGCCAGACCGCCGAGCGCAGGAGTTAACAAGCGTCGCCACGGAGAAAGGTTTGTCGCAGCATTGACCAGACTCCCGGAATCATTGCTCAGGAACAACCACTCCAGCAACAGCATGGCATGACGGAATCCGGCAACGGCAAACGCCGCGAGAATACCGATTATCGTTGCGATAAGCAGACGACGAAACAGGGTGCGCAGATCCGGGTAAAGGTGTAGATGATGCATGAGTAAAAATGGCAATTTAAACACGGGCATCTATTTTGCGGGAAAAGACGTCAGGCGCAAAAGCTGTACGTGCTTTAAGTGGGGAAATGGTGTGACACTGTAACTTATTTAATATGGGATGGCGCGCTAATGTCGCCATCCGGTAATGCTACGGGAACCTTAACGAAAAAGTGGCTTAACTGCGACGGGAATCAGCAATTGTGACTGCCACTCAGCCAGCGTTAAGCGAGCCAGTTCACCAAGCGAGCGGTAAAAAGGGTGTTCTGCTTTTTCGATAAACACCTCGAGAAAGCGCGTCGACCACGGTAAAAGATGCCACGCCAGCAACTCTTCGCACTCAGTCTGACGACCGTTCTCCGCCAGCCAGGCCGCCATCAGTAGCAAGGAACCAAAATGATCTTCAGGTTCGTTTTGCTTCATCTCAAACTGAATGCCTTTTTCGCGCATCCATTGACGAAGTGCCAACGTTGAATCGCCAAACAGTACCGATTCACGATCCAACCAGACCGATCCCCACGGCGGGGACGGCAACGCCCACGGGCCAACGAATAAACGCTGCCAGGCCTGCGTACGCGACTCTTCACTCTGTTGCTGAAAAGCCGTTACCAGCGGTACTAAAGACATTTGCGGTAGAGGCCACTGAGTTTCCCAGCCATCGTTGGTCATTGCAGAAACCAGAGGCGCGGCTTCCTCGCTTTCTGGGGCGTAATAAAACAGCGCCCCCAGCACACGCGCCGCGACAGAAAAATTATCTTGTTGTGAAAAATGCGTCATTCCTATCATCCTGAAACGTGCGGCTTACTCCGCACCAAGTTGTTAACCTGCGACGGCCATTCCGACAGTCATATGCAGGCCATAAAATCGCGCTCGCCCGATCATCTCACCGCCCGGTTTGAGAGTTAACCCTAACACAAGCACGTTGCAGAATGTAGACCTGATAAGACGCGCCAGCGTCCATCATACTTTTTACTGCGGTTCGGCAGGTGCACCATCCTGAGTCGGTTGTGCAGGGGCAGAATTGTTACCGCTGGTGGTGCGGTTATAGAGAATTTTATGCGTATCATTGGCACAATGGCCAACCACCCTGGTGTCAGGCTGATCGACCTGATCATTCGGCACAATACTTAAAGTAAAGCTACTTTCTGGCACACCGTTATTGATAATACGCTGTGAAATATCGCTCTTTATCCGTTCACAAGAATCTGGCGCGGCCAGCACGGCGGGTGAGGCAATTGTGAGCAGTAGAGCGGCGCAATAAGTTGAGATTTTCATCATTGGCTCCTTAAATGAATATTACTCACTAAGCATAGCATTTCACGTGTAAAGTACTGTATTTACTACTATGATTGATAATAATCTCTACTGTCTGGTGACTAAAGTGAATTTCAAATTACTGCCATGTTTGCTCGCGATAATGCTTACAGGATGCGATCGCGCAGAAGTGACGTTTTTCTTTTACGCCAGAGATGGCCAGTTTCTCTAATGAATTTGATTTTGATCCGCTGCGTGGTCCGGTTAAAGATTTCACCCAGACATTGATGAATGAACAAGGGGAAGTGACGAAACGTGTTTCAGGCAGCTTATCGGAAGAAGGTTGCTTCGATTCGCTTGAATTATTGGATCTGGAAAATAATACCGTGGTTGCCTTAGTGCTGGATGCGAATTATTACCGTGACGCGCAGACACTGGAGAAAAAAGTACGTTTACAGGGTAAATGTCAGTTAGCAGAATTACCTTCCGCCGGAGTGAGTTGGGAAACCGATGATAATGGCTTTGTAGTTAAAGCCAGCAGTAAACAGATGAAGGTGGATTATAGGTATGATGAACAGGGCTATCCGCTGGGTAAAACCACAGTAAGCAACGACAAAACGTTATCAGTCACTGCAACACCGTCACCTGATCCGATCAAAAAACTCGATTACACGGCAGTTACTTTACTGAATAATCAACAAGTTGGTAATGTTAAGCAAAGCTGTGAATATGACAGTCACGCCAATCCGGTGGACTGCCAATTGATCATTGTTGATGAAGCGGAAAAACCCGCCGTCGAACGGGTTTACACTATCAAAAATACCATTGATTATTATTAACGCTATTGCGCGGTCGGCTTCAGCATTGCCTGACCCGGCGTTTTATGTTCCGCCAGATACTGATGCTGGAATATACACATGCGAATGGCATTGCGATATTGACCATTAATAAAGAATTCATGCATCAGTTCACCTTCGACCGTAAAACCGAGCTTACGGTAAATGTGAATCGCTTTTTCATTTTCTTTATCGACAATCAGATACAGCTTATAGAGATTAAGAACAGTGAAGCCATAATCCATTGCTAATTTTGCTGCGCGTGTTGCCAGACCTTTACCCTGGTATTCCGGGGAGATGATTATCTGAAATTCTGCGCGGCGGTGGACATGGTTAATTTCAACCAGTTCCACCAGACCCGCTTTTTCACCATCGCACTCCACCACGAAACGACGCTCACTCTGATCGTGAATATGTTTATCGTACAGATCAGAGAGTTCAACAAAGGCTTCGTAGGGTTCCTCAAACCAGTAACGCATCACACTGGCGTTATTGTCGAGTTGATGCACATAGCGTAAATCTTCACGCTCCAGCGGACGTAGCTTAACACTGTGGGCGCTTGTCATAACGTGTCCTTACATTCCTTATATCAATAACAGGTTAGGGGGTAATTACGCGGCCAGTACGACGGTCCAGGCAACGTAAAGTATTCGGTTCCCAGTAGGCATTAATGTTGGCACTTTGTTCGCATTTATCGCGGCTATCGAATGCGGCGTCAACCTTATCCCATTCTTTCTCGGTGCGTTTATTGACTTTTTGACGCAGATTGCGAGTTTCATTCCATTGCTCTTTTTGCATTGTCGCCTGTTGGCGACTCTGTGCGCTGTCGCCAGACTCAATCACCAGTTTATTGGTTTCTGCATGAGTCGTTGCGCTAAATGCCAGTGCGCAAGGTAGCAGAAAAGCGAGCAGTCCGAGCCGTTTGCAGAAAGTAATATTCATGATTCATTCCTTACATGAATGTTTAAAGGGGATTTTACACGATCCACTGCGAACGCAAAACGTACCAGAAGGATGTATAGGGTGATGATATTATGTCGAGCCATAAATATACATGATGTCAATGAGTGACAAAGATGATTAAAACAACGTTACTGTTTTTTGCTACCGCCTTGTGTGAAATTGTCGGATGCTTCCTGCCCTGGCTATGGCTTAAACGGAACGCCAGCGTATGGCTGCTGGTTCCGGCGGGGATTTCCCTGGCGCTTTTCGTCTGGCTGTTAACATTGCATCCGGCGGCCAGTGGGCGAGTGTATGCAGCTTATGGTGGCGTTTATGTTTGCACGGCGCTGCTGTGGCTGCGGGTTGTGGATGGCGTAAAACTCAGTCTCTACGACTGGACTGGAGCATTGGTCGCGCTATGTGGGATGTTGATTATTGTTGCTGGCTGGGGACGAGCTTGATTTTGTCGGGAATGACCAATGTCTTTTATTATTAATAAGATATGCTCTACCCGGTGTCCAGGATAACAGCAAAGTCTGGCTTTTTTTAGATTTATTCACGGCGCAAATACGCGCTTATTTTTGTGATCACGCTTCCCTTTTCCAACATTTATACTTGTATGGTAGTAGCTCAGTTGCGTAGATTTCATGCATCACGACAAGCGATGCAAGGAATCGAACATGAAGATCGTAAGGGCTGAAGTTTTTGTTACCTGTCCGGGGCGTAATTTCGTCACCTTAAAAATCACCACCGAGGACGGTATTACCGGTCTTGGCGATGCCACACTGAATGGACGCGAGCTTTCCGTTGCGTCTTATCTGCAAGATCACCTTTGTCCGCAGCTTATAGGCCGCGATGCTCACCGTATCGAAGATATCTGGCAGTTTTTCTATAAAGGGGCGTACTGGCGTCGCGGTCCAGTCACCATGTCGGCCATTTCGGCTGTTGATATGGCGCTGTGGGACATTAAAGCCAAAGCCGCCAACATGCCGCTTTATCAGTTACTGGGTGGCGCGTCTCGCGAAGGGGTTATGGTTTATTGTCACACAACCGGTCACTCCATTGATGAGGCACTGGATGATTATGCTCGTCATCAGGAACTGGGGTTCAAAGCCATCCGCGTACAGTGCGGCATTCCAGGTATGAAGACCACCTATGGCATGTCCAAAGGCAAAGGTTTGGCTTATGAACCTGCGACAAAAGGGCAGTGGCCGGAGGAGCAGTTGTGGTCGACGGAAAAATATCTCGACTTCATGCCAAAACTGTTCGACGCGGTACGTAACAAGTTTGGTTTTGATGAACATCTGCTGCATGACATGCACCATCGTTTAACGCCTATTGAAGCGGCGCGTTTTGGTAAAAGCATTGAAGATTATCGCATGTTCTGGATGGAAGACCCGACGCCTGCGGAAAACCAGGAGTGTTTCCGCCTCATTCGCCAACACACCGTCACGCCAATTGCGGTGGGTGAAGTCTTCAATAGCATTTGGGACTGCAAACAACTGATAGAAGAACAACTCATCGACTATATCCGCACTACGCTGACTCATGCGGGCGGCATCACCGGTATGCGTCGGATCGCTGATTTCGCATCCCTGTATCAGGTACGCACTGGCTCACACGGTCCTTCTGATTTGTCGCCTGTCTGCATGGCTGCGGCGCTGCACTTTGATCTGTGGGTGCCGAATTTCGGTGTTCAGGAATATATGGGCTATTCAGAACAAATGCTCGAAGTCTTCCCGCATAACTGGACTTTCGATAACGGCTATATGCATCCGGGCGACAAACCGGGTCTTGGCATCGAGTTTGATGAAAAGCTGGCAGCAAAATACCCCTACGAACCCGCTTATCTGCCAGTCGCACGTCTGGAAGATGGCACGCTGTGGAACTGGTAAGGAGAAAAATAATGAAAAGTATTTTAATTGAAAAACCAAATCAACTGGCAATTATCGAACGTGAAATACCCAACCCGTCTGCGGGTGAAGTACGGGTAAAAGTGAAACTGGCTGGGATTTGTGGCTCTGATAGCCATATTTATCGCGGTCATAATCCGTTTGCAAAATATCCGCGCGTCATTGGCCACGAATTTTTTGGCGTGATTGATGCCGTCGGCGAAGGTATTGAAAACAGCCGGATCGGTGAACGTGTTGCGGTAGATCCGGTAGTGAGCTGTGGGCATTGCTATCCGTGCTCAATTGGTAAACCGAATGTTTGTACAATGCTAGCTGTATTAGGTGTTCACGCTGACGGTGGTTTCAGTGAATATGCCGTTGTTCCGGCAAAAAATGCGTGGAAAATCCCCGATGCAGTGGCAGATAAATTTGCGGTAATGATCGAGCCCTTTACCATTGCGGCGAACGTAACCGGACACGGTAAACCTACTGAAGATGACACCGTGCTGGTTTATGGCGCAGGTCCGATTGGCCTGACTATTGTTCAGGTATTAAAGGGTGTTTATAACGTCAAAAACGTGATTGTTGCCGATCGCATTGATGAACGACTGGAAAAAGCGAAAGAGAGCGGGGCGGATTGGGCGATTAATAATGGTCAGACTCCGCTTGGTGAAATATTCGCTGAAAAAGGAATCAAGCCAACATTAATTATTGATGCTGCTTGCCATCCGTCAATTTTGAAAGAAGCGGTTACATTGGCTTCTCCAGCGGCACGTATTGTGTTAATGGGCTTCTCCAGTGAACCGTCTGAAGTCATTCAGCAGGGAATTACCGGAAAAGAACTTTCTATTTTCTCATCCCGGTTAAATGCTAACAAATTCCCGGTCGTGATCGACTGGTTAAGCAAAGGGTTAATTAAACCAGAAAAATTAATTACCCACACGTTTGATTTTCAGCATGTTGCTGATGCCATAAGTTTATTTGAACAGGATCAAAAACATTGCTGCAAAGTCTTACTCACTTTTTCTGAATAATACCAATAACAGCGAGTAAGTAGTACGCATCTTACCTCTTATTTAGAGATATCCATTATGACAATAGAAAAACACGAAAGAAGCACTAAGGATTTGGTGAAAGCAGCAGTGTCGGGATGGTTGGGGACTGCGCTTGAATTCATGGATTTTCAGCTATATTCGCTCGGCGCAGCGTTAGTGTTTCATGAAATATTTTTCCCGGAATCATCAACCGCAATGGCGTTAATTCTGGCAATGGGAACCTACGGTGCAGGCTATGTGGCACGTATTGTCGGAGCATTTATTTTCGGCAAAATGGGCGACAGAATAGGGCGTAAAAAAGTACTCTTTATTACCATCACCATGATGGGGATCTGTACCACCCTAATTGGCGTGTTGCCGACCTATGCGCAGATTGGTGTTTTTGCGCCAATCTTGCTGGTGACGCTGCGTATTATTCAGGGGTTGGGAGCCGGCGCGGAAATTTCTGGTGCAGGTACTATGCTTGCTGAATATGCACCGAAAGGAAAGCGCGGAATTATCTCCTCGTTCGTCGCGATGGGAACGAACTGCGGAACCTTGAGCGCAACGGCAATCTGGGCCTTTATGTTCTTTATTCTCAGTAAAGAAGAACTGCTGGCATGGGGATGGCGTATACCGTTCCTGGCGAGTGTGGTAGTAATGGTCTTTGCTATCTGGCTGCGTATGAACCTGAAAGAAAGCCCGGTATTTGAGAAGGTTAATGACAGTCAGCAACCTGCGCCAAAAGCTGTGCCTTCTGGTAGTATGTTCCAGAGCAAATCTTTTTGGCTGGCAACGGGTCTTCGTTTTGGGCAAGCAGGAAACTCCGGCCTGATTCAAACTTTCCTTGCAGGTTATTTAGTACAGACGTTGCTGTTTAATAAAGCGATTCCGACAGATGCCTTAATGATCAGCTCAATTATCGGTTTTATGACTATTCCATTCCTGGGATGGTTGTCCGATAAAATTGGTCGTCGTATTCCCTACATTATTATGAATACTTCAGCCATTGTGCTGGCGTGGCCAATGCTGTCTATTATCGTCGATAAAAGCTATGCCCCGAGCACCATCATGGTTGCGTTGATTGTGATTCATAACTGTGCGGTATTGGGATTATTTGCCCTGGAAAACATTACTATGGCAGAGATGTTCGGCTGTAAAAACCGCTTTACCCGGATGGCAATTTCTAAAGAAATTGGTGGTCTTATTGCTTCCGGTTTCGGTCCTATCCTGGCGGGTATTTTCTGCACCATGACTGAATCCTGGTATCCCATTGCGATAATGATTATGGCTTATTCTGTTATCGGTTTAATCTCCGCGCTGAAAATGCCAGAAGTTAAAGACCGCGATTTGAGTGCGCTGGAAGATGCGGCAGAAGATCAACCGCGCGTTGTAAGAGCTGCGCAACCTTCAACAAGTCTGTAAATCCAGAATCCCTTCTCTTAGTGAGGAGGGATTTTTTATTCATATAACAAACCATTCAGCTTGCCATATTGAAATTAAAGGAATTGTCATGGGAAATAATTTGTTATCAGCAAAAGCGACACTCCCTGTTTATGATCGTAATAACCTGGCGCCCAAAATTGTTCATTTAGGTTTTGGCGCATTTCATCGCGCGCATCAGGGAGTGTATGCCGATATCCTGGCTGCCCAGCATCACAGCGATTGGGGCTACTATGAAGTGAACCTGATTGGCGGTGAACAACAAATCGCCGATCTAAAACAGCAAGATAATCTCTATACCGTTGCGGAAATGTCGGCCGATGCCTGGACCGCTCGTGTTGTGGGGGTAGTGAAAAAAGCGTTGCACGTGCAAATAGACGGTTTAGAAGCTGTGCTTGCTGCCATGTGCGAACCGCAAATTGCAATTGTTTCTCTGACTATTACAGAGAAAGGCTATTTTCACTCTCCGGCGACCGGGCAGTTAATGCTGGATCACCCGATGATCGTTGACGATCTAAATAATCCTCACCAGCCGAAAACGGCAGCAGGGGTTATTGTGGAGGCGCTAGCCCGGCGCAAGGCCGCAGGCTTACCGGCATTTACGGTAATGTCGTGCGACAATATGCCGGAAAATGGTCATGTGATGCGTGACGTTGTCACTTCTTACGCGCATGCAGTCGATACAGAACTGGCGCAATGGATTGTCGAAAACGTGACTTTTCCTTCGACAATGGTTGATCGCATTGTTCCGGCGGTGACGGCAGAAACGCTGAATAAAATTGAGCACCTTACCGGCATGCGCGATCCAGCAGGTGTTGCCTGTGAACCGTTCCGTCAGTGGGTTATTGAAGATAACTTTGTTGCCGGACGTCCGGAATGGCAAAAAGCAGGTGCTGAACTGGTCAGCGATGTGCTGCCTTATGAAGAGATGAAACTGCGTATGCTCAATGGCAGCCACTCATTCCTGGCGTATCTGGGCTATCTGGCCGGATATCAGCATATTAACGACTGCATGGAAGATGAAAATTATCGCCGTGCGGCACATGCCTTGATGTTGCAGGAACAGGCGCCGACGCTGAAAGTGCAGGGCGTGGATCTGCAAAATTATGCGGATCGACTGATTGAACGCTACAGTAATCCAGCGTTACGCCATCGAACCTGGCAGATTGCGATGGATGGCAGTCAGAAACTCCCACAGCGTATGCTGGATTCCATTCGCTGGCATCTGAAACAGGGCAGCGCGTTCGATTTGTTGGCGCTTGGCGTCGCTGGTTGGATGCGATATGTCGGCGGTGTTGATGAGCAGGGTAATCCCATCGAAATCAGCGACCCGTTATTACCGGCCATTCAGAAGGCCGTGCAAAGTAGTGCAGAAGGGAAAGCGCGCGTGCAGTCCTTGATGGTGATTAATGCGATATTTGGTGATGATTTGCCGAACAATGCGTTGTTCACTGCAAAGGTGACGGAAGCGTATTTGTCTTTATTAGCGCATGGTGCGAAAGCGACCGTGGCGAAATATGCGGTGAAGTGATAAGTGACAGCAATGCCGCCGATGGCGGCATTCACACGCTTAGTTCATGCCGAGACGAATCAGGTCCAGAGGTGCGAGTTTTTCATCACAACCTTCAACTACTACGGTTTTACCGCGGCGGATTTGCTCTGCGGTCAGACCTTCAGTATCAATCGACAGGATCTTGCCAGTGTGACCGGTGCCGCTAACCATAACACGGCTGCCAGTAGTGATTGCGTTACGGTTACGATCGTAGGTCGTCATAGGTGTTTTCTCCTTTCTGATTTACAGTCGAAGCCCACGTAACGGGCGCAATATAAATACTCCTGTCGAGTGAATTTTTTTTTGTTTATGATCAAGTTCACATCTTTTTTGATGCTTGCATAAACCAGAAGAAAGGGATGAACTCTCACCCCGAATGGGATGAGAGGTAAAGAATTACTCTTCGCTGAACCAGTCGCTATTTTCCTGGCGTATTAGCTGTACGGACTCGCTAATCTCCTGCAAATGCAATGCCATTGCCTTTTCAACGGCATCACCATCATGTGTTTGCAGCGCAGAGAAAATATCCATGTGCTGGCGAAGCAGCATTTCCGGCGGCGAAACGTGGTCAAAACTCATGTAGCGCACCCGGTCAACGGTCGCTTTCAGGTTTTCAATGGTGTCCCAGGCGAGCTGACAGTCAGCAATATCGGTAAGGAGTTGATGGAAGTTGTCATCAAGTTCAAAAAAATCATCCAGTTGTTTGCGCTCAATGGCAATGCGTTGCTGGTGAAGATTTTGCTCAAGTTGGTAGCACTGGCTTTCAGTGATCATGCTCGCTGCCCGCCGTGCCACCGCGCACTCAATGGCCTGTCGAATAAAACTGCCATTGCGAACCTGGGTCATGGAGATTTTATTGACGTAGCTGCCACGCTGCGGGCGAATTTGAATCAGGCCGTTTTCAGCCAGTTTAATGAAGGCTTCGCGAACCGGCTGGCGTGACACATTGAAACGAACAGAAACTTCTTTTTCCGACAATGGCGTACCTGGTGCAATCAGACAATGCACAATGTCGCGGCGAAGAATACGGTAAATTTGCTGATTGACAGGCTGTGTGGGATTAAGTTGTGTTTCGACGGTCATTCGTTATTGCTTTTGAGTGGGTTAACTGCAAGAGTCTACCACTTTTTTGTGACAAGCAATAACCCGGCGGTGAGGCCGGGTATAAAAATTAATGCCGATGGACATTCAACCCGGCATAGCTTTGGGTAACCGGCATCATTTCCAGGGTATTGATGTTAACGTGAGCGGGGAGAGTGGCTACCCACCAGACGGCTTCGCTGACATCTTCTGGCGTCAGTGCAACGGTATTTTGATAGGTTTTTTCTGCTTTGCCGTCATCGCCTTTAAAGCGGACATTGGAAAATTCGGTGCCACCCACCAGCCCGGGTTCGATGTCTGTGACACGTACTGCCGTACCGTGCAGATCTGTGCGTAAATTCAGGCTGAACTGACGAACAAAGGCTTTTGTCGCGCCGTAGACGTTGCCACCTGCATATGGCCAGCTACCCGCCGTTGAACCAATGTTAATAATGTGACCACGATTGCGCTCAACCATGCCCGGCAGGACTGCGCGCGTCATATACACGAGGCCCTTATTGTTGGTATCAATCATGGTTTCCCAGTCTTCAACGCTCGCTTTATGTGCAGGTTCCATACCCAGCGCCAGTCCAGCATTGTTCACCAGAATATCAATGTCACTCCACTCGGCAGGAAGCAATGCCAGCATTTCTTCAATGGCGGCGCGGTTACGGACGTCCAGTTGGGCAATATACAGATTATCGCCTAGCTCGTCTTTTAACTCCTGCAACCGCTCCTGACGACGACCAGTGGCGATAACTTTATGCCCTTGTTGAATAAAACGACGAGTAATGCATTCACCAAAACCTGCCGTTGCTCCAGTTACTAAAACGATCATCTCACTGTTCCTCAACGCTTTTGTGTGTCACTAACATAGCACGTGATGCTTAAGAGCGGGTAATACTGGTTTGCAACATTGCACTCCGTTATCAGTAAGCCTACGCTATGGAACACCTCGTTTTCAGGAGTAGAAAATGTCAACGACGAATCCTTTTCTTACGCAGAGCACGCTGCCTTATATGGCGCCCCATTTTGATCAGATTGCAAATCATCACTATCGCCCGGCATTCGACGAGGGGATGCGGCAAAAGCGGGTTGAGATAGAAGCGATAGCGTTAAACCCACAGACGCCCGATTTTACTAATACTATTCTGGCTCTTGAAAAGAGCGGGGAATTACTCACACGTGTGACCAGCGTCTTTTTCGCTATGACCTCGGCGCATACCAACGATGAATTACAGCGTCTTGATGAACAGTTCTCGGCAGAACTTGCAGAACTGGCTAATGACATTTACCTGAACGGCGAATTGTTCGCTCGGGTCGATGCCATCTGGCAGCGCCGTGAATCTCTGAGTCTTGATAGCGAATCTATTCGACTGGTCGAGGTGATTCATCAACGTTTTGTTCTTGCCGGGGCCAAACTTGCAGAGGCCGACAAAGCAAAATTAAAAGTGCTGAATACAGAGGCCGCGACCCTTATCAGTCAGTTTAACCAGCGGTTATTAGCGGCGAACAAATCCGGTGGGCTGGTGGTTGACGATATTAGGCAACTGGCGGGGATGAGTGAGCAAGATATTGCCCTGGCGGCGGATGCAGCGCGCGAGAAAGGTCTGGATAACAAGTGGCTTATCCCACTGCTGAATACCACCCAGCAACCGGCGCTTGCCGAACTGCGCGATCGCGCGACGCGTGAAAAACTGTTCACTGCGGGCTGGACGCGAGCAGAAAAAAATGACGCTAACGATACCCGTGCCATTATTCAACGGCTGGTGGAGATCCGCGCGCAGCAGGCGAAACTGCTTGGTTTCCCTCATTATGCTGCGTGGAAAATCGCCGACCAGATGGCAAAAACACCCGAAGCAGCACTTAACTTCATGCGTGAAATTGTCCCGGCCGCGCGTAAGCGAGCAGACGATGAACTGGCGTCTATTCAGGCGGTTATCGAAAAGCAGCAAGGCGGATTTAGCGTCCAGCCGTGGGACTGGGCATTTTATGCCGAGCAGGTAAGACGCGAGAAATTCTGTCTCGATGAAGCGCAGCTCAAACCTTATTTCGAATTGAACACAGTGTTGAATGAGGGGGTATTCTGGACTGCTAATCAGCTTTTCGGCATTAAATTTGTCGAGCGCTTTGATATACCGGTCTATCATCCGGATGTGCGCGTATGGGAAATATTTGACCATAACGGAGTCGGTCTTGCGCTATTTTACGGTGATTTCTTTGCCCGTGATTCCAAAAGCGGCGGCGCGTGGATGGGGAATTTTGTTGAGCAATCCACGCTCAATGACACACGTCCCGTTATTTACAATGTTTGCAATTATCAGAAACCAGCGACAGGCGAACCTGCATTGTTATTGTGGGACGATGTTATAACCTTATTCCATGAATTTGGTCATACGCTGCACGGCCTGTTTGCCAGCCAACGTTATGCGACGCTTTCTGGCACCAACACGCCGCGTGATTTCGTCGAGTTCCCTTCACAAATCAACGAACATTGGGCGACAAATCCGCAGGTATTCTCTCGCTATGCGAGGCATTACCAAACCGGAGAAACCATGCCGGAAGAGTTACAACAGAAAATGCGCAATGCCAGCCTGTTCAATAAAGGCTACGAGATGAGCGAGTTACTTAGCGCTGCGCTTCTTGATATGCGCTGGCATTGTCTGGAGGAGAATGAAGCACGCCAGGACGTGGACGATTTCGAGCTTCGGGCGCTGGCGGCGGAAAACATAGATCTTCCCGCTGTACCGCCGCGTTATCGCAGCAGTTATTTCGCTCACATTTTTGGTGGCGGATATGCGGCGGGTTACTACGCGTATCTGTGGACGCAAATGCTGGCAGACGATGGTTATCAATGGTTTGTCGAGGAAGGCGGTTTAACGCGTGAAAATGGGCAACGTTTTCGCGACGCTATCCTTTCCAAAGGTAATAGCGAAGATTTAGAACACCTGTATCGCCAATGGCGAGGTAAGGCACCACAGATTACACCGATGCTGCAACATCGCGGCTTGAACGTATAATTCCTCCATATAGCACCGGGCTACATCCAGTCCGGTGCTATATTATAATATGCTGTTCATTTCTTTTTTAGTTATCCGGGAACTGCGTACATTTGCAGAAATAATTGGATTTATAATACTGCCAAAAGACCTAATCTTTCAGGCCATTACCTTCTTCCCTTTGGCATAATCGGTATTATATCTTCTGGCTTGAATTTAACGTGTTCTGACAGATTTAATCACTTTTTTCTGTTTATTTTGTTTTAAATCACGCCGTTATATTTTTATCCATTAATTAATGTTTTTTCTATGGAATTGTTGACATAAATTTTCTTTTCTTTCGTTACAATAGAACGCATAAAGAATTGTGAAAAAGGAGTGGTAATGATCAAGAAGACAACGGAAATCGATGCTATCTTGTTAGATCTCAATAAGGCTATCGATGCCCATTACCAGTGGCTGGTGAGTATGTTCCATAGCGTGGTAGCGAGAGATACCAGTCAGCCAGAAATTACGGATAACCATTCTTATGAACTGTGCCAGTTTGGTCGGTGGCTTGATCATCATGGACCACTCGATAGTGATGAATTACCCTACGTTCGGATAATCGATTCTACCCATCAACATATGCATAACTGTGGCCGGGAATTAATGCTGGCTATTGTCGAAAATCGCTGGCAAGAAGTTCATTTTGACGAATTTCAGGAAGGGTTGCTTTCTTTTACCGCAGCATTAACAGATTACAAAATTTATTTGCTGACTATTCGCAGCAATATGGATGTATTGACGGGATTACCTGGTCGTCGGGTACTTGATGAATCCTTTGATCATCAATTACGTAATGCTGAACCATTAAATCTTTATTTAATGCTGCTGGATATAGACCGATTTAAATTGGTTAATGATACCTACGGGCATTTAATCGGTGATGTGGTATTACGAACCCTGGCGACTTACTTAGCCGGTTGGACGCGTGACTACGATACGGTTTATCGCTATGGTGGTGAAGAGTTTATTATTATCATCAAAGCGCAAAATGATGATGAGGCGTGTCGTGCTGGGCTACGTATTTGTCAGTTAGTCGATAACCATGCCATAGCGCATCCTGGCGGACATATCCCAATAACAGTGACCGCTGGCGTGAGCCGCGCATTTCCTGAAGAATCGCTGGATGTGGTTATAGGAAGAGCAGATAAAGCAATGTATGAAGGCAAGCAGACCGGAAGAAATCGCTGCATGTTTATTGACGAACAAAACGTGATTGCCCGAGTTTAAGCTCTGTTTAACATTCATTGAGAAAAATAATGCTACTGTGTCAAAGAACCGTTACCAGCGCAGAGAAATGCCTGATAGCGTAAAAGCAAAACACAAATCGATCCATGCAAGCATTCACCGCCGGTTTACTGGCGGTTTTTTTTCGCCGTCAAAAAATCAGGCCCCTTGCACGCAACTGTAACAAGGGGCCGGTTAGGTGAGGGATTATCTCCGTTCATTAGTCATCCCATTTGTAGCTGAAATATGCGGCCAGAAAGCCAGAAAATAAAATTATTCCCAGAACAGCTATAAAAACATTGATATTACCCAACATTATTTTCCTCCGTTTATTGTGTGGTGTGTTTCCTCGCTTACCTTAATTTCATCTCAATGAGAAAGATATTAGCAGAGATTACCTAAACAAAGGCTGAATCAGGCGGTTATTGTGATGGGGAACGGCTGTTTTTACGATATTGCGAAGGGGATAATAAAAAAAACGTTGGTGAAAGTGATGACGCAATAACGCTGAATTGCCAAAACCCGTCAGCTCGGCAATTTTATCGATGTTAAAAGCCGAATTTTGCAGATAATCCTGTACTCGTATTAAGCGCTCATTGAGCAGCCAGCGGGCGGGCGTCATGCCGGTTAACGCCTCAAAACGTCTCAAAAAAGTGCGCGGACTCATATTTACCCGCTCGGCGAGGGAAGGCTATGCCTTTGCCTCAGAATAATGATTAGCAAAGCCGTGCCAGCAGTGGCACGGCACGAATGTCAACAGAGTGCTGGCTGCCCCTGGTGTCTGGCGTTAATACCTTTTAACATCAGCGCCCACGCGGCAATGATGACTACCGCCAGGATGATAAACAGCGAGGAAGACGGGAGAGTGGTCAGTACCACACCACTCACTAATGGATTTACCGCTGCACCCAACCAGCCTAATGACTGAGCGGAAAAATAGCTGGCTTTCATTCCAGGCGGCGCAATATGGTCAATCAACATATACTCACCGGGAGCATAAATAATTTCACCAACAGTAAATACCGCGGCTGAAATTCCCCACAATAGCAGGCTGTTTCCGGAAAAAATAAAACCGACCAGCCCGACGACAAAACAGAGTGTGCCTACCGTCATCAGCGCGCGGATGTTGGTCGGGTTAATTCGTCGCCCAACGGAATACTGCAACGTAACCACCATCGCGGCATTAACAGGCAGGACCACTGCGACCACTTTTTCAGCAAAACCACTATCCGCTATGACCATCACATATTGCGAGATACAAGAGGCAAAGGCACCGCTCACGAAAGAAGCCAGAAAGGCCGAGCAGGTGAACCACAGCAGCGCTTTATCCCGTAACAAAACCTTTGGCGACCAGACGCTGCCTGTTTCTGTGGCGATGATTTTCTCGCTGCGCTTTACCCAAATTTGAATGAATAACATGGGAAACGCAGAGCAGATAGCTGCCAGCCAAAAGGGCAGATTGATGCTCTGCATGACTAACAGGGTGCCGAGTGGTGGGCCGACGGTCCAGCCAATGTTGAGCATGGTGTAGTTGATCGAGAAGATCTTCGTTTTGCTGGTGGATGAAAGATTGTCGGCAAACCAGGCTTTCAATACAGTGGCAAAAACGGAATAGGCACAGTTGATGAGTGCGAAAAAAAGTACCACCAGTGTGAC
Source organism: Escherichia sp. E4930 (assembly GCF_005845405.1). Taxonomy (NCBI): domain Bacteria; kingdom Pseudomonadati; phylum Pseudomonadota; class Gammaproteobacteria; order Enterobacterales; family Enterobacteriaceae; genus Escherichia; species Escherichia sp. E4930. Next base: position 59,303 of record NZ_VCDZ01000016.1, read on the forward strand.
GCTGTCCACCAGGGGAATGGCGATAAAACCGCTGGCGAAGGCCGTAATTGCCAGTAACATATAGCGTTTCTTGTCGAACTTATCCGCCAGGATACCAAAACCGAGGCTAAAAACGACGCCAATAGTGAGCGCAATTGTCATCGCATAACCAATGAGATCGACACCCAGGCTGTACTGGCGACTCAAGTAAATAGTCATAAATGGCAGCGTAGCGCCGCGTCCGATAGTTAATAACAACGACGAGGCGAGAAGGGCGCAAGTAGAGCGTCTCAGAGATAAGTTCATTTGGCTGTCCGACAATGCATTTCGTTATGTTTTGTTTTTGAGATGTAAAGAAATAGCATGGCAAAAATCCGAAGTATAGCGACTTATTTGCCATTAATGCCGTGGTAAACGGTGATTAACGAATGAACTGTTAAAGAAAAGTAAATTCAGCTAAGTTGATTGCTGACAAAAAATGAAAATTCAGAGGCGGGAAAATGTCGCGGAAAGATGGGTTGTTGGCGCTATTAGTCGTCGTTGTATGGGGGCTTAATTTTGTGGTCATCAAAGTGGGGCTCCATAACATGCCACCGCTGATGCTGGCCGGTTTACGCTTTATGCTGGTCGCCTTCCCGGCAATCTTTTTCGTGGCGCGGCCAAAAGTACCGCTGAATTTACTGCTGGGGTATGGTTTAACCATCAGTTTTGCGCAGTTTGCCTTTCTCTTTTGCGCCATTAACTTCGGTATGCCGGCAGGACTAGCCTCGCTGGTCTTACAGGCTCAGGCGTTTTTTACTATCGTGCTTGGTGCTTTTACTTTTGGCGAACGACTGCACGGTAAGCAACTGGCGGGGATTGCGTTAGCGATTTTTGGCGTACTGGTGTTAATCGAAGATAGCTTTAACGGTCAGCATGTGGCGATGCTCGGTTTTATTTTGACCCTGGCGGCGGCATTTAGTTGGGCGAGTGGCAATATCTTCAATAAAAAGATCATGTCTCATTCATCCCGTCCGGCAGTGATGTCTCTGGTCGTCTGGAGCGCATTAATCCCTATAATCCCGTTTTTTGTCGCCTCGCTCATTCTCGATGGCTCCGAAAAAATGATTCACAGTCTGGTCACTATCGACATGACCACCATTCTGGCGTTGATGTATCTGGCATTTGTGGCGACGATAGTTGGTTATGGGATCTGGGGTACGCTGCTTGGACGCTATGAAACATGGCGTGTCGCACCATTATCATTACTGGTGCCGGTAGTCGGTCTGGCAAGTGCAGCGTTACTGCTGGATGAACGCCTAACAGGCCTGCAATTCTTAGGTGCCGTGCTTATTATGACCGGACTGTATATCAATGTGTTTGGTTTGCGGTGGCGTAAAGCGGTGAAGGTGAGAGGCTAACAAGCCCCGATATGCCGGGGCCTGAATAAACTACATGGCGTGTTGGTTATAATAGGGCACGCCCAGCGCATCCGATTTGTCACTGCCTGTACCCATGTGATTTAAATCGAACGGTGGTTGTTCCTGCGATGGGGGAACAATCACCACATCGCCACAGGAAGTAACGACCGGTTGCGAGGTTTGCTCCGCAAAGCTCTGCGCGGAAAAGAGAATAAGCGCGGTTACCATTGCGGATAAAAGTGGTTTCATGATTGCCTCAGTGACGTTGTCACATTTTTATTAACTGTTGTAATGGTTCAATGGATGCAAATACCGCGACTCGCACTGCATATTGGTCATCCGATATTTATGCGGAGGAACATCAAAGTAATTTTTGAAGGTACGAGTCAGCGTTTGCTGTGACTCGAAACCATAACGTTCTGCCAGATAGAGGATGGGCTCGTTGCTTTCTTTCAGCTTTTGCGCGATTTCTGTCATCTTACGGCTGCGGATGTATTGACCTAATGAATGGCCGGTTTCTTTTTTAAACATCCGTTGCAGGTGCCATTTGGAATAACCTGAACGCTCTGACACTTTTTCCAGTGACAGTGGTGATTCCAGGTTGTCCTCGATCCAGTCCAAAATGCTATGAATGGTAATAGCGTCAGTATTGCGTCTGGACATCGTCATACCTCTTTTTTTGTTTACGGCAGGACTTTCTTAAGCAAATGCTCAAGCGTTGCCACTTCGTCCGCCGTCAGGTTTTTTGTTAATTCTTGATGCAGGTCCTGGCCAACTAATTGATGGCATTGTTCACATATTGCCGCGCCGCTGCTGGTGAGTTTCACCAACACGCCGCGCTTGTCATTCGGGTTCGGCAACCGCTCAATCCAGCCTTTGCAGACCAGGCGATCCAACATGCGGGTCAGCGCGCCAAGGTCAACCGAAAGGACTTTTTTCAGCTCAACGGGAGTAATGCATGCTGCGCAGCGGATAGAGCAGAGCACCTTAAACTGTGCCGCGGTGATATCGAGCGGTGACAGATAATCGTTAAGCAGACGGTCTTTCTTTTGATTAACCATATGGATTAAGCGACCTAATGGGATGATTTCATTGAACAGGTCGCTGGTACTTTTCACAATGGTTGCCCTGGCAAGTAATTAGTTGCATGGGATAATATTGCCCAGGCAAGTATAAGTCAAACGAATGAATCCCTCGATGCCACGATTTGCTAAATCGGTTCAAGTATTGCGCAGTGTGCTGCAAGATTAGTTAAAGAGTGAAACTTTCTCCTTGTTTACCCTTTATACTTTTCGCAGATAACTAGCGACACAGGATGGCAACCACCAATGTTAGATTTGTTTAAAGCGATAGGCCTGGGGCTGGTGGTGTTATTGCCGTTAGCTAACCCGTTAACTACCGTAGCGTTGTTTCTCGGGCTTGCGGGTAACATGAACACCGCCGAACGTAATCGTCAGTCATTAATGGCCTCGGTATATGTTTTTGCCATCTTGATGGTGGCGTACTATGCCGGACAACTGGTGATGGACACATTCGGGATTTCGATTCCCGGTCTGCGTATTGCTGGCGGCTTAATTGTCGCTTTTATTGGTTTCCGTATGCTCTTCCCCCAACAAAAAGCGATTGATTCACCGGAGGCGAAAAGCAAATCCGAAGAGCTGGAAGATGAACCCAGTGCCAACATCGCCTTTGTTCCACTGGCAATGCCAAGTACTGCCGGACCGGGGACCATTGCGATGATCATCAGTTCGGCGTCCACAGTACGTCAGAGTTCAACCTTCGCAGACTGGGTACTGATGGTTGCGCCGCCGCTGATCTTTTTTCTGGTTGCGGTCATTTTGTGGGGAAGCCTACGTAGCTCTGGCGCAATTATGCGGCTGGTGGGCAAGGGGGGAATTGAAGCGATCTCCCGCCTGATGGGCTTCTTACTGGTGTGTATGGGAGTGCAGTTTATTATTAACGGCATCCTGGAAATCATTAAAACGTACCATTAAAAAAGGCCCGAATGGGCCTTTCAACTATTGTGTCTGTTCTTCGAGTTTCACTGGCCAGCGGCGGAATATGACGATTGACCATATTAACGCAGCGAGAGCAGGCACCGCGCCAACATAGCCAATCATCGACATCGACCAGTGAAGACTCACCTGATTACCCACCAGCGCCCCGGCGCCGATACCAATATTGAATATCCCCGAAAATAGCGCCATCGCAACGTCGGTAGCATCCGGTGCCAGCGCCAGCACTTTTACCTGCATCCCAAGGCCGATGATCATCATCGCAATCCCCCAGAAAACGCTCAGTACGCCGAGGTGCATCTCACTGTTCGCCGCAGGTAACAGTAGCGCCAGGCACACCAGCAATAACGCAATTGCCGCACTCACCAGCGTGGACGCATACTGATTGCCGAGTTTGCCGAAAATCACACTACCAATAATGCCTGCGCCTCCGAGCATTAACAGCAATGCGGTGGCAAAATTGGCGCTGAACCCAGCTACGTTTTGCACAAAAGGCTCGATATAGCTGTATGCCGTGTAATGCGCGGTAACCACCACTACCGTCAACAAATAAATGCTCATCAATGCCGGGCGGCGGAACAGTTGCGGAAGACTTTTCAACGACCCGGAATGCTCGCTGGGGAGTAATGGAAGTAACTTAATCAGGCATAGCAGAGTGATAAGCGCTCCAATACCAATGGCAAAAAACGTCGTTCGCCAGCCGAAATATTGCCCCACAATTCGACCAATGGGTAAACCTAATACCATTGCCAGTGCTGTACCGGTAGCGATTAAACTCAACGCCTGCGCTCGTTTACCTGCTGGCGCCATGCGAATCGCCAGAGACGCCGTTATCGACCAGAAAATAGCATGTGCGAAAGCAACGCCGATTCGACTGATCACCAGAACGGTAAAGCTCCACGATAAAAATGACAGCACATGGCTGGCAATAAACACCACAAACAGGCAGATCAGCAATTTGCGGCGTTCAACCTGACTGGTCATTAGCATAAAAGGCAATGACATTAGCGCTACTACCCATGCATAAATGGTCAACATGATGCCGACCTGAGCAGTTTGCATGTGAAAACTTTGCGCAATGTCAGAAAGCAGGCCAACAGGGACAAATTCGGTAGTATTGAAGATGAAGGCGGCTACTGCCAGCGTAACTACCCGTAGCCACGCCACTTTGCGGGAAACAGTGTTTGTTGTCATAACAGATTATCGGGTGAGTTGCGAAAAGGTGATGAAATGATCTTAAAACGGTTAATGATGTGAATACAATGACTTTGTGATCCACATCTCATTTTGCCGCTTCATGCTGTTCCAGCGATGTGTCAAGCAGTTCAATAAACGCCTCAAGCTGACGCGTCTTCGCGCCACGACGCCAGACCAGCCATGTCGTTAACCAACGCCATTGCTCACCTAATGGCCAGGCTTCAACCTGATGATGCCCCGGCATACTTTCCAGCATAGAACGAGGAATAAGCGCAATTCCCGCTCCGGCGATTACACAGGCCAGCATACCGTGATATGACTCCATCTCATGAATTGTCCCCGGCGCTGCGCCGTCGGCATGAAACCAGCTCTCAAAGTGGCGGCGATACGAGCAGTTAGCGCGGAAGGCATAGATATTACAACCATTAACCTGACTGGCGCGGGTAACGGGAGTATGTCCTTGCGGCGTAACGATCATCAACTCCTCGCGGTACACCGGCATCCCGTCAATGGCGGTATGGTTAATCGGACCATCAATAAATGCCGCATTCAGTTTTCCCTCAAGTACACCGTCCAGCATAGTTCCGGAAGGGCCAGTGGAAAGGGAAAACTGAATTTTAGGATAACGACGGTTAAATTCTGCCAGCGTAGCTGGGATGCGTACCGCTGCGGTGCTTTCCAGCGAACCGAGAGAAAACAAGCCTTGTGGTTCATCGCCAGCAACAACATTTCGCGCTTCGTCGACCAACGCGAGAATTTGTTGGCTATAGCGCAAAAAATTATGCCCGGCAGGCGAGAGACGTAAACGCTGATTCTCACGAATAAACAGTTCAACGCCGAGTTCTGTTTCCAGCTGGCGGATACGGGTAGTCAGGTTAGATGGCACACGATGCACTTTTGCTGCCGCCTGGGTAATGCTGCCAGCCTCGGCAACGGCGTTAAACATCTCCAGTTGGGTCAGATCCATAACATTCTCGATTCGTGAATAAGTGACTTAATATTATTCATTTTCACGAAAGAGTAAATCTGCGTATCTTCACACCATAACTCACGAAGGAGATACCCGGATGACCATCACTCCGCTTACCCATGCTATTTCAATAAATCCAGCCAATGGCGAACAACTTTCTGCACTGCCGTGGGCTGGCGCTGACGATATTGAACACGCACTTCGGCTCGCGGCGGCAGGCTTTCGCGACTGGCGCGTAACAAACGTAGATTATCGCGCAGAAAAACTGCGTGATCTCGGTAAGGCTTTGCGCGCCCGTAGCGAAGAGATGGCGCAAATGATCACTCGAGAAATGGGGAAACCGATCAAACAGGCGCGTGCCGAAGTGGCGAAATCGGCAAACTTGTGCGACTGGTATGCAGAGCATGGCCCGGCGATGCTGAAGAGCGAACCTACGCAGGTAGAAAATCAGCAAGCGGTTATTGAATATCGTCCTATGGGGACGATCCTGGCGATTATGCCGTGGAACTTTCCGTTATGGCAGGTGATGCGAGGGGCTGTTCCCATTATCCTGGCAGGTAACGGTTATTTGCTTAAGCATGCGCCAAATGTGATGGGCTGTGCACAGTTAATTGCTCAGGTCTTTAACGATGCAGGTATCCCACAAGGCGTATATGGCTGGTTGAATGCCGACAATGACGGTGTAAGCCAGATGATTAAAGACCCGCGCATTGCTGCGGTTACAGTCACCGGAAGTGTCCGTGCGGGAGCAGCCATTGGCGCGCAGGCTGGGGCGGCGCTGAAAAAATGTGTGCTTGAACTGGGCGGTTCCGACCCGTTTATTGTGCTTAACGATGCCGATCTGGACCTGGCCGTGAAAGCCGCGGTTGCTGGACGTTATCAGAATACCGGGCAGGTTTGTGCAGCAGCAAAACGCTTTATCCTCGAAGAGGGGATTGCCTCTGCATTTACCGAACGTTTTGTGGCGGCGGTATCGGCGTTGAAAATGGGCGATCCGAGTCATGAGGAAAACGACCTCGGACCGATGGCGCGTTTCGATTTGCGTGATGAGCTGCATCATCAGGTTGAAAAATCACTGGCACAGGGCGCCCGTCTGTTACTCGGAGGGGAAAAGGTAGCAGGCGCAGGAAACTACTATCCGGCAACGGTTCTGGCAGACGTCACGCCAGAAATGACCGCGTTTCGTGAAGAATTGTTTGGACCCGTCGCGGCAATCACCATTGCGAAAGATGCTGAACATGCGCTTAAACTGGCTAATGACAGCGAGTTTGGACTTTCTGCAACCATTATTACCTCTGATGAAGCACTGGCGAAACAAATGGCAGCACGTCTGGAATGTGGAGGGGTGTTTATCAATGGCTTCAGCGCCAGTGATGCACGGGTAGCGTTTGGCGGTGTGAAGAAGAGCGGCTTTGGTCGTGAACTTTCCCATTTTGGGTTACATGAGTTCTGTAATATCCAGACGGTATGGAAAGACCGGATCTGACGTCACATATTTAGCTCTGTTATACTCGCAGGTCTTTTCAGACCTGCGAGCAAGGAGCAGAGAGTGGCAGTCGCCATGGATAATGCAATTTTAGAAAACATTTTGCGGCAAGTACGTCCGCTAATTGGTCAGGGGAAAGTCGCGGATTATATTCCGGCACTGGCAACGGTAGAGGGTTCCCGACTGGGCATTGCTATCTGTACCGTTGACGGGCAGCTTTTTCAGGCCGGAGACGCGCAAGAGCGTTTTTCAATTCAGTCTATTTCCAAAGTGCTCAGCCTCGTTGTTGCAATGCGTCATTACTCCGAAGAAGAGATTTGGCAACGTGTGGGCAAGGATCCGTCGGGATCGCCATTCAATTCTCTGGTGCAACTGGAAATGGAACAGGGTATTCCACGAAATCCTTTTATTAATGCCGGTGCGCTGGTGGTCTGCGACATGTTGCAAGGGCGATTAAGCGCCCCACGGCAACGTATGCTGGAAGTGGTGCGTGGACTAAGCGGCGTGTCTGATATTGCCTACGATACGGTGGTAGCGCGTTCAGAGTTCGAGCATTCTGCGAGAAATGCGGCGATAGCCTGGCTGATGAAGTCGTTTGGCAATTTCCATCATGATGTGACAACAGTGCTACAAAACTACTTTCACTACTGTGCACTAAAAATGAGCTGCGTTGAGCTGGCACGAACGTTTGTCTTTCTGGCAAATCAGGGGAAGGCTATTCATATCGATGAGCCCGTGGTGACGCCAATGCAGGCGCGACAAATTAACGCGCTGATGGCAACCAGTGGTATGTACCAGAACGCGGGCGAGTTTGCCTGGCGGGTGGGACTTCCGGCGAAATCTGGCGTTGGTGGCGGTATTGTGGCGATCGTCCCACATGAAATGGCCATTGCGGTCTGGAGTCCGGAACTGGATGACGCAGGTAACTCTCTTGCCGGTATTGCAGTACTTGAACAATTGACGAAACAATTAGGACGCTCGGTTTACTAATGCAGTCTCTTGAACCACTCTTCGCGCGTTTATCCCGTTCAAAATTTCGCTCCCGCTTTCGTTTAGGCGTGAAGGAGCGTCAGTATTGTCTGGAGAAGGGCGCGCCGGTTATCGAACAACATGCGGCGGATTTTGTCGCTAAACGTCTTGCCCCGGCCTTACCGGCGAACGATGGCAAGCAAACTCCCATGCGCGGGCATCCGGTGTTTATTGCCCAGCATGCTACAGCAACATGTTGTCGCGGCTGTCTGGCTAAGTGGCACAACATTCCGCAGGGTGTTTCGTTAAGTGAGGAACAACAACGTTATATTGTGACGGTTATCTACCACTGGCTGGTTATTCAGATGAATCAGCCATAAGAATGTCAGATTTCGACAAAGCCGTATCGGATTAATATCTTTATTTGTCACCGCTGCCAGTGAACATGCTATCCTCTATGAGAATTTACTTATTGCGTTAAAATAATTGCAGCCTGCAATTGTATGGACAGATAATTAATGCGTGTACACCCCATCTCAACTTTCCATTTGTTCCTGGAAGGCCATTTGCTACGTAATAGCATCGCGATTTTTGCGCTAACCACGCTGTTCTATTTTGTTGGTGCAGAGTTACGTCTGGTTCATGAACTTTCTCTCTTCTGGCCGCTGAATGGTGTGATGGCAGGGGTTTTTGCCCGGTATGTCTGGCTCAATCGACTGCATTACTATGCAATCAGTTACGTGGCGATGCTGGCTTATGATGCGATGACTACCGAATGGGGTTTAGTTTCACTGGTCATCAACTTGTCCAATATGATGTTTATTGTGACCGTGGCTCGGTTAGTGGTGAGGGATAAGCGCCTGGGGAAAAATAAGTATGAGCCAGTAAGTGCCTTACGCTTGTTTAATTATTGCCTTATAGCCGCATTATTATGCGCAATTGTCGGGGCGGTTGGTTCAGTAAGTATTGATAGTCTGGATTTCTGGCCCTTACTTGCTGACTGGTTTAGCGAACAGTTTTCGACGGGCGTGTTAATTGTTCCGTGTATGTTGACGCTGGCGATCCCCAGGGCGTTGCCACGCTTTAAAGCAGAACAGATGATGCCGTTTATTGCGCTCATTGTATCGGTCATTGCCTCGGTAGTGATTGGCGGTGCGGGGAGTCTGGCGTTCCCATTGCCTGCATTGATCTGGTGTGCGGTACGCTATACCCCGCAGGTAACGTGTTTGCTGACTTTTTTGACGGGCGCGGTGGAAATCGTGCTGGTGGCAAATTCGGTGATAGATATCGCCGTCGGTTCGCCGTTCTCTATCCCACAAATGTTCTCCGCTCGTCTGGGGATTGCTACCATGGCAATTTGCCCAATCATGGTTTCCTTTAGCGTGGCGGCAATTAACTCGCTGGTTAAGCAAGTTTCTCTGCGTGCCGATTTTGATTTTCTCACCCAGGTTTACTCGCGCTCAGGTCTTTTTGAGGCATTAAAAAATCCGTCACTACAACAGACACAACATCTGACGGTGATGCTGCTTGATATCGACTATTTCAAAAGCATAAACGACAACTATGGCCATGAATGTGGCGATAAAGTTTTAAGCGTGTTTGCCCGGCATATACAGAAGATAGTTGGTGATAAAGGGCTGGTGGCGCGGATGGGCGGCGAAGAATTTGCGGTTGCAGTGCCTTCAGTGAATCCTGTGGATGGTCTGCTGATGGCGGAAAAAATCCGTAAAGGCGTAGAAATGCAACCGTTTATCTGGCAACAAAAAACGCTTTACTTGACGGTTAGCATTGGTGTCGGAAGTGGAAGTGCAACATTTCGTACGTTAATAGATGATTTCAACAAACTAATGGTAGAAGCCGATACTTGTCTTTATCGCTCGAAAAAAGACGGGCGAAATCGTACCAGCACTATGCATTATGGCGAGGAAGTTGTCTGACAAATTTGCGAGTTTTTGTGGGGAACATCTAATTTGTTCTACCAATTTTTGTCATTTCCCATTTTTACCGGGAATCATGATTACAAGCTTTCACTTTCCGGAACCTTGACCAACAGCACATTTTTCGCCAAAAAACGTGAATTGTTCGCCGCGAGTTGATCAAAACAGGGGTTCAGCGTATTAAAGTTTGCTAACCTGTCGTACCAATTCAAACAGGTTGTATGACTAATCAAAAGGGAACCCATTGTGAAAACACTAAATCGTCGCGATTTTCCCGGTGCACAGTATCCAGAACGTATCATTCAGTTTGGTGAAGGTAACTTCCTGCGTGCCTTTGTCGACTGGCAAATTGATCTCCTGAATGAGCACACCGATCTGAATTCTGGTGTGGTCGTAGTTCGTCCGATTGAAACTTCATTCCCGCCGTCACTGAGCACTCAGGATGGTCTGTACACCACCATCATTCGTGGTTTGAATGAGAAGGGCGAAGCGGTTAGCGATGCGCGTCTGATTCGTTCTGTTAATCGTGAAATCAGCGTCTACAGTGAATACGATGAATTCCTGAAACTGGCGCACAACCCGGAAATGCGCTTTGTTTTCTCTAACACCACCGAAGCAGGTATCAGCTACCATGCAGGCGACAAATTTGATGACGCGCCAGCGGTAAGCTATCCGGCAAAACTGACTCGCCTGTTGTTCGAACGTTTTAGCCATTTCAACGGTGCACTGGATAAAGGTTGGGTCATCATCCCGTGTGAACTGATCGACTATAACGGCGATGCGCTGCGTGAACTGGTTCTGCGCTACGCGCAGGAGTGGGCGCTACCAGAAGCATTTATTCAATGGCTGGATCAGGCTAACAGCTTCTGTTCAACGCTGGTGGACCGTATCGTTACCGGTTATCCGCGTGATGAAGTGGCGAAACTGGAAGAAGAGCTGGGGTATCACGATGGTTTCCTCGATACCGCTGAACACTTTTACCTGTTTGTGATTCAGGGGCCGAAATCTTTAGCTTCAGAACTACGTCTGGACAAATATCCGCTCAACGTATTGATTGTAGATGATATTAAGCCATACAAAGAGCGTAAGGTTGCAATCCTGAACGGTGCGCACACCGCGCTGGTGCCAGTTGCGTTCCAGGCAGGGCTGGATACTGTAGGCGAAGCGATGAACGATGCTGAAATTTGCGCATTCGTTGAAAAAGCCATCTACGAAGAAATTATTCCAGTACTGGACTTGCCACGTGATGAACTGGAATCTTTCGCCAGTGCGGTAACCGGGCGTTTCCGTAACCCGTATATTAAGCATCAGCTGCTTTCCATCGCGCTCAACGGTATGACTAAGTTCCGTACCCGAATTCTGCCGCAGTTGCTGGCAGGACAGAAGGCGAACGGTAAACTTCCGGCCCGACTGACCTTCGCGTTAGCGGCATTGATTGCATTCTATCGTGGAGAACGTAACGGGGAAGCGTATCCGGTACAGGATGATGCCCACTGGCTGGAACGTTATCAGCAACTCTGGAGCCAGCATCGTGACCGTATCATCGACACCCAGGAGCTGGTCGCTATTGTGCTGGCAGAAAAAGACCACTGGGAACAGGACCTGACGCAAGTGCCTGGTCTGGTCGAACTGGTTGCTAATGACCTGGATTCCATTCTGGAAAAAGGGATGCGCGAAGCTGTACGTCCGTTGTGCTAAATAGCTTCGTTATCTGAACCCGGTTTCGACCGGGTTTCTTATTTTACTATATTAGTTACAACATCCTATATGCTAATTATCATAACCAGGTGCCATATGTAGCACCTGTAAATGTTGTAGTCTTGTAGGTAATTTGTAATTACTGTCTTGAGAATGTGATCGTAATCACGTTTAATAGGGCGACTTTTCCACGCCTGAAGATAACCATGATTGTTCGTCCACAACAACACTGGCTGCGCCGTATTTTTGTCTGGCACGGTTCAGTATTATCCAAGATATCCTCGCGCTTACTACTCAATTTTCTCTTTTCTATCGCTGTTATTTTCATGCTGCCCTGGTACACACATCTGGGCATCAAATTCACCCTCGCACCGTTCAGCATTCTTGGTGTCGCCATCGCCATCTTTCTGGGGTTTCGTAATAACGCTGGTTACGCCCGTTACGTTGAAGCGCGCAAACTTTGGGGGCAGTTGATGATTGCTTCGCGGTCATTATTGCGTGAGGTAAAAACGACATTGCCGGATTCGGCAAGGGTAAGGGAGTTTGCCCGTCTGCAAATCGCCTTCGCCCACTGTTTACGCATGACGTTACGCAAACAACCACAGGCGGAAGTGCTGGCACATTATCTCAATACTGAAGATCTTCAGCGGGTACTGGCTTCGAACTCTCCAGCTAACCGTATCTTGTTGATAATGGGGGAGTGGTTGGCGGTTCAGCGCCGCAATGGACAACTTTCAGATATCCTGTTTATTAGCCTCAACGATCGGCTTAACGATATTTCAGCGGTTCTGGCTGGCTGCGAGCGCATTGCCTATACGCCAATTCCCTTTGCCTACACCCTGATTTTGCATCGTACCGTTTATCTGTTTTGTATCATGCTGCCGTTCGCGCTGGTCGTGGACCTGCATTACATGACGCCTTTTATCTCTGTGCTGATTTCCTACACTTTTATTTCGCTGGATTGTCTGGCGGAAGAATTGGAAGATCCGTTCGGTACTGAAAACAATGAGTTACCGCTGGATGCCATCTGCAACGCTATTGAAATTGACCTGTTACAGATGAACGATGAAGCAGAAATTCCAGCGAAAATTCTTCCCGATCGCCATTACCAGCTGACGTGATAATTACTCCGTACGTCGGGCAACAATAAACAGTCGCGGGAATGCCAGCAGTATCTGCCCGTTCTCTTGCAGTGGATACTGCTCTTCCAGCATCTGATGGTAGCGAGTAAGAAAATGCTGCTGTTCGCTCTCAGTCAGATCCTGTAACCACGGGCGTAATCCGGTTGCGGTCACCCAATCGATAATCGCCTGGTGCGACGGCATCTGGTGATAGTAAGTGGTTCGCCAGATATCAATCTCGCATCCGGCTTCGCTCAAAATATCGTAGTAAGCATGAACGCCAGCCAGCGGCTCACGCCCGCGATCTGGATAATTTTGTTCCCAGGCGACTTCGCGCATCAGCACATGGGTCGGCTCCAGCCAGTTATCTGGCATCTGTACTGCCAACACACCATGAAGATTAAGTAACGAAACCAAATGAGGGAACAATTCGTAGTGGTCGGGCAGCCATTGCAGCGAGGCATTAGCAAAAATCAGATCGAGTGCCTGTTCCGGTTGCCAGTTGCGGATATCTGCTTCCACAAACTGGTAGTCCGGCAAAGCACTGCGCGCTTCGGCAATCATCGCCGGAGACGAGTCGATGCCAGTTATCTTCGCCGCAGGCCAACGTTGATGCAGCAGGGCGGTACTGTTACCTGGGCCACAGCCAAGATCGGCAACGTATTCGACATTTTCCAACGGCACTCTGGCAAGCAGCTCCACCGCCGGACGCGATCGTTCAGCGGCAAAGTGCAGATATAAAGAGGGGTTCCAGTCAGACATTTTTTTACTCCCGTCAGCGCGTTACCCCAATTGTAGATAAAACTGATGAATTCGCCTCACGGCATCAACCCATTGAACACGCGTTTTTTACGCGGCCCGGTCATTAGCGCTTCCAGTTTCGCGACACAGGTTTTGTAGTGGGGCGTGGTTTTATGGAACGCCACTGCGTCTTCATCTTTATAGGCTTCGTAAATATAAAAGCGCGAATTCACTTCCGGGTCCTGTAAGACATCGAAGCGCAAATTACCTTCTTCCTGTACCGAGCCCAGGTGGTTCTGGCGAAAGACCTCGATAAACTCGTCAACCTTGTCTTCATGAACGTTAATTTCAACCAGTGTGACGTGCATGATTCTTCTCCTTAAATCCGCAGTTACTGTTTTTCACTCAGATAGAGTTCATATGCCCGATCAGCCGTTTCGTTATGGTGAACCACCGCCTGTACGGCTTTCATCATCGCCACCGGATGGTCTGACTGGAAAATATTTCGCCCCATATCCACACCAGAAGCGCCCTGATCGATAGCCTGCCAGCACATTTCCAGCGCCTCGCGCTCCGGTAATTTTTTACCGCCAGCAATAACAATGGGTACCGGACATCCGGCAACAATCCGTTCAAAACCTTTATCGACATAATAAGTTTTGATAATCTGCGCCCCCATTTCCGCGGCGATTCGGGTCGCGAGCGAGAAATAACGCTGATCGCGCACCATATCTTTGCCCACGCCAGTGACTGCCACGGTCGGCATTCCCACTTTCATTCCGGCATCGACCAGCTGAATAATATTTTTGATCGACTGGTGTTCATATTCGCTGCCGATATAAACCTGCGCCGCCACCGCGCAACTGTTCAGGCGCACGGCGTCATCCATCGATAACGCCACGGCTTCATTGCTTAATTCCGCCAGAATAGAGTTCGCACCTGACGCCCGCAGTACCACCGGCTTATTGGTCGCCGGGGGGACTACGCTGCGCAAAATACCGCGCGTACACATTAATACATCGGCATGTTCAAACAGCGGGGCGATATTTATATCGATGCGTTCAAGTCCGGTAGTCGGCCCCTGAAAATAACCATGATCAAAGGCCAGCATCACGGTTTTACCCGTTTTCGGATTAAATATCCGCGATAAACGTGACTGCATTCCCCAGTCCAGCGCACCGCAACCTTTCAGGGTAAAAGGGATATTCTGTTGCGGTTGATCGGTGCAAAAATCTTTACCATCTTTAATGTCGTCTAAATCAGCCATAACTTACTCCGGTTAAGTAATGCACATCAGAAATCGTATTTGCCGATATTTTCTTTATTGAAAACCACGCGCTCCGGTAACAGTACAATGCCATTACCATCCGCTTCGTAGTCATAGCCCTGAACGCTGTTTGGCGAGACTTCAACCTGACCTACGCCTTGAATATCCAGCTTGTCGCCCGTTTTCATTGATCCTTTTTTCAATAATGCATCCGCGACATAAACTGAAATTTTGCCTTGCTGAACCACATCCCACAGACCAAATTCTTTCACCGTGCCGCGCTCTACATACGGGCGCATCACATTTGGTGTACTGAATCCCACAATCGCAACTTTGTCATTTTTCAGGTTTTCAGCGGCTTGCGCGGCGGCGGGCAGGGCGTTGGCATCCGGAGCGATAATGGCGTCGAGATCGCTATACGCTTTTAATATTCCTTCTGCGGTTTGTAACGATTTAGTGGCATCGTTATAGCCAAACTGCGTAGTGACAATTTCCCAGCCTGGGTGCTCTTTGGCGATTTTCGCTTTCGCTTCTTTCACCCACTGGTTTTGGTCCGTAACGGTGGGGCTGGAGTAGAAAAACGCGACTTTGGCTTTGTCTTTATTTACCTGGCGCGCCGCCATATCCACCAACATACCTCCCAACTGGGCGGGCGTTCCCTGGTTAATGTAGTAAGAACGGCACTCCGGTTTGGTGTCAGAATCCCAGGTAAGTACTTTCACCCCACGTTGCATGGCGCGTTTCAGTGCCGGGCATAAACCATCTGGCGAAACCGCAGAAACGATAATGGCGTTATATCCCTGATTGACGAAGTTATTAATCAACTGTACCTGACCAGAAACACTGGGTTCTGTTGGCCCATCGTAGGTCACATCAACGCCCAACTCTTTACCCGCTTGTTGTGCGCCGTTGCCACCGCTGGTAAAAAATCCCACGCCAACCAGTTTGGGAATAAATGCAATACGCTCTGCGGCCTGCACATTCATAGAGATTGCGGCAATGCCAAGGGCGCTAAGTAAGGCGATTTTCTTAAAGCGATGAAGTGTCATGAAGATATCCTTTATGGCAATGGGTTATTGGCCCGACGCGCCAGCCACTCTTTAATTTGCTGGCGATGCAGGCTAACGGAACGACCTACGACAACGACGATAAGCAGCGCACCGGAAAGGGCGCTGGACACCTGATTTGGCACTCCTGCCATTTGCAAACCTTGTTGCAAATATCCCACTAATAAAACCGCAATGGCGGTGCCGATAATGGAACCGGAACCACCATAAATATTGGCACCGCCAAGCACCACGGCGGTGATGGCGGGCATCAGAAACGACGCACCGAGATCGGAACGTGCTGAACCAAAATACGATACCAGCAACACAGCGGCGACCGCAGACGCCAGCCCCGTCATGGCATAGAGCGCACATAAGGTGCGGTTAACTGGAATCGCGCTGTAAAGCGCCACGCGCGGGCTTTGCCCAATCAAAAACACGTTACGTCCGGCATGGGTTTTATGCAGCCACAGCCAGAAAACGAGGAGACATATCAGGAAGATAATCAGCGGAACGGGGAGTCCAAGCACATCCAGGTTAGCAAAATCTGTAAACGCCATCGGGAATCCACCAATACCTTCGTACCCCGTCGCTCCGGCCATCCCGGAAAGCAGCAGAGCGCTTCCGGCAAACAGATACAGCGTGCCAAGCGTAATCACCAGCGGGTTAACTTTGGTATAGATAATTAATCCGGCGTTAATCAGCCCGCACAATGCGCCGAGCAGTAAAGTCAGAAGAATCGCCAGCGGCATCGGCACACCACTTTGAAACAGTACGCCCAATGCAATGGCGCACAAGCCGATGGTCGAACCAAACGAAATATCGATCCCGCCACTGACAATTACCATCGTCAGCGGTAGGGCGACAATGCCAATGCAGATAAAGTCACTGGTGCTGAACAGCAACATATTGAGATCTAACATCCGTGGGTTAATTGCACCAAATGCGACAATCTCAATAACGAGCAGTGCGGCAAGGGCCAGTTCCCAACCGTAGCGAATACGCATTACACGGCCTCCCGTTTTTTACCTGACGAAGCGGGTTTAACGGATGGCGGTGGCGTCATAAAGCGGGCATATTTTTGCCGCCGTAGATTACGTTCCAGCGCACAACGCAGGCGCCCATCAAACACCAGCACCGCCAGCAGAACCAGGCCCGCGATAAAATCATTCCACCATGCAGGAATGCGCAACAGCACCAGTACGCTATCGATCTGCGTCAGGAACCAGGCACCGAGTACCGCACCGATGATCGCACCGGAACCGCCGAGCAAACTAATGCCGCCCAGCACGCAGGCTGCAATCGCTTTCATCTCCAGCCCGGTACCGGTCTGGTTGGGGATAAAACCAATCTGCGAAGCAAACACAATCCCCGCCAGTGCCGCCATGCAGCCGTTCAACGAAAATGCCACAATCCGAATGGCTTCCGTACGAACGCCCAGTTGACGAGCGCCCTGCAAATTATCGCCCGTGGCATAAAAACTGCGTCCAAACGCCGTCTTCGCCAGCAGCCAGGCCATAAATGCCACCAGAATTATCGTCAACCAACCAATCGCGGAAACGCCAAACAGTAGCGGGGCGGAGAGTTGTTTCAGTTCAGCGGGTAACCCTTCAATCCATTTTCCGCCAGTCCACAGCAGCATGATGCCTCTGTACAATCCTAATGTACCGAGCGTGGCGACAATAGCAGGGATCTTTAGCCACGCGACCAGTACACCGTTGAAAAATCCCGCGAGCAAGCCGAGCAGTAACGTCGCGACACAAGCAACAGGCAGTGAATACCCCGCATTCAGTAATATCCCCAATAGCACCGCGCACATTCCGGTAATCGAACCCACTGAAACATCAATATTGCGCGTAAGCATTACCAGCGTCGCGCCAATTGCCAGCAGGATCAGGATTTGCGCGCTGCTATAAACCATGATCAGCGTTTGCAGACTTAAATACTGACGGTCGAGAAAACCGGGTAATACAAACAACAGCACCACCGCCAGCAGTGCCGTGATTTCACGGTTGTTCTGAATAAACTTCAGCATGACGCCTCCTGACGCTGACTATCGCCGAAGGCAACGCGCATAATGGTCTCGACATTAATATCGCGCCCGGTCAGTGCCGAGTGGGTAATTTCACCCTGATGCATCACATACACGCGGTCAGCCATCAGTTCGATCTCTTCCAGATCGGAGGAGATAAGCAGCACGGCCACATTTTGTGCGGCGATGCTGCGCAACAGCTGGTAGATATCATTACGCGCCGAGACATCCACGCCGCGCGTCGGCTCATCAACAATCAATACTTGCGGCGAAGCTTCCAGACATTTGGCAATCAGGATTTTTTGCTGGTTGCCACCGGATAAAGTTCGTGCAGCTTGTTCCGGTTGGTTAAATTTAATATTCAGCGCGCGACGATATCGTTCCAGTGTGGCGTTATCTTTCGCGGTTTTTGCCCAGAATCCGCGTTGATTATGGGTGAGGGCGCAGACGTTCCACGCCAGCGAAGCATCGAGATTCAATCCTGAGGATTGGCGATCTTCTGGTAGATAAACCAGACCGCGATGCAAACGTTCTCCGGTAGATAATTTATTGATCTCTTTACCATTCAATATGATGCGCCCGCCACGCAAAGGCCGCAGACCGTACAACGTTTCTGCCAGTTCAGTGCGCCCGGCCCCCACTAGCCCAGCCAGGCCAAGAATTTCTCCGGCATTCAGCGTAAAACTGACATTCATAAAACCTTCGCCAGTCAGATTTTCCAGCGCCAGTACCGATGTTCCAGCGGCATGTTGTGGGCGATTACCGGGCAATTCCAGCCATAACTTTTGACTGGCTGAGAGAGATTTTTCCCGCGTTGCTGGCGTAATGGCCTGAATGATGTCGTCGGTAGACAGCTCGCTGGTTTTGCCACTTAACGCAATAGTTCCGTCGCGCATCACGCTAATACGATCGGCAATCTGGCGAATTTCCGGCAGCTTATGTGAGATAAAAACAATACCCACGCCAGTGGCGAGTAGTTCCTGCAAACGGCCAAACAAGCGTTCGGTTTCCGCAGGGGTAAGCGACGCTGTAGGTTCATCGAGAATAAGAATTTGCGAATCGCGCATCAGACCGCGCAGGATTTCCACCATTTGTCGGTCGGCAACATCCAGTGAGCCCGCCAGACTATGGAGATCAAACTGGCAGCCCAGCGCCGCCAGCAAGTTCTTCATCTTTTGCATGGAGAGCTGTTTTTTTGCCAGCCCAAACAGGATGTTTTCTTTTATCGACAGGCTTGGGAAAAGCAGCGGTTCCTGGGGAACGAGATAAATACCCAACTGATGAGCATGAACTGGCGTTAATCTGGTGTAGTTGTTGCCCCCAATCTCCAGCGTACCGCTATCAGCGGGGGTAATACCGGCGATGATTTTCATTAGCGTCGATTTACCCGCGCCGTTACCGCCGAGCAGGGCGTGGACCTCACCTTGATGCAACGTAAAATCGATGCCTTTCAGGACATTAACCCCTGAATACTGTTTATAAACCGAGCGGGCGCAAAGTAGCGGTAACGCGCGGGTATCACTCGTTTGCATATTTCCCCCATTCAGTTTTGCAGGTGAGTTTTGAACAAATGTGTTTCTACTTTTAATTTGTTCATAACCTTAGGTGGGCATTGCACATATTTCCGACGAATAGATCACAATTTATGCTATTTTGATTTTTATGGTTGCGTTTGTTCATTGCTGTTTGACCAAACTGTGGTGGCTATCACAGATATAAGCGCGCAATAACTGAACAATTGCATTAAAGATTTAAATATGTTCAAAGTGAAGAATGAATTATGACAATCAACGATTCGGCAATTTCAGAACAGGGAATGTGCGAAGAAGAACAGGTCGCGCGGATCGCGTGGTTTTACTATCACGACGGGCTGACCCAGAGCGAGATTAGCGATCGCCTAGGGCTAACGCGTTTGAAAGTGTCGCGGTTACTGGAGAAAGGGCATCAGTCCGGCATTATTCGCGTGCAGATTAATTCTCGCTTTGAAGGCTGTCTGGAATATGAAACGCAATTACGTCGCCAGTTTTCATTACAGCATGTGCGGGTGATCCCTGGACTCGCAGATGCAGATGTCGGCGGGCGCTTAGGAATCGGCGCAGCGCATATGTTGATGGGATTGCTCCAGCCACAGCAAATGCTGGCGATTGGCTTTGGCGAGGCAACGATGAACACGCTGCAACGCTTAAGTGGTTTTATTTCGTCACAGCAAATCCGCCTGGTCACGCTCTCCGGTGGCGTCGGCTCCTATATGACAGGCATCGGGCAACTTAACGCAGCGTGCAGCGTCAACATCATTCCTGCGCCATTACGGGCATCTTCGGCTGAAATTGCCCGAACGCTGAAAAATGAAAACTGCGTCAAAGATGTCCTGTTAGCCGCGCAAGCTGCGGATGTGGCAATTGTCGGCATTGGCGCCGTGAATCAAAAAGAGGATGCGACGATTATTCGCTCCGGTTATATCAGCCAGGGCGAACAGTTAATGATTGGTCGAAAAGGGGCCATTGGCGATATTTTAGGTTACTTTTTTGACGCTAAAGGTGACGTTGTCACGGATATCAAAATACATAACGAACTGATTGGCTTACCTTTAACCGCGATGACAACCATTCCAATTAGAGTAGGTGTCGCAGGGGGCGAAAATAAAGCCGAAGCGATCGCCGCTGCGATGAAAGGCGGCTACATCAACGCGCTGGTTACCGACCAGGATACTGCCGCTGCGATTTTACGTGGTTAATTTAGCATCACCTTATTACCGGGAACGATGGAGAACGTATAGAGGAACAGACAGAACGCTTAAGCCGAGGATAATCTAATGGCTCGACTCTTTACCCCTTCAGAATCAAAGCATTACCTGATGGCGCTGGACGCTGGCACCGGAAGTATTCGGGCTGTGATTTTCGACCTGGAAGGCAATCAAATCGCGGTAGGACAGGCGGAGTGGCGGCATCTGGCAGTACCTGACGTTCCCGGTTCAATGGAATTTGATCTGAATAAGAACTGGCAACTGGCGTGTGAATGTATGCGCCAGGCGTTACATAATTCAGGTATCGCGCCGGAATATATTGCTGCCGTTTCGGCATGTTCGATGCGCGAAGGCATTGTTTTATATAACAATGAAGGAACACCGATCTGGGCCTGCGCCAATGTGGATGCCAGAGCGGCGCGGGAAGTCAGCGAACTAAAAGAACTGCATAACAATACCTTTGAAAACGAAGTGTATCGCGCGACCGGACAAACGCTGGCTTTAAGCGCCATTCCCAGATTACTTTGGCTGGCGCACCATCGTTCTGATATCTACCGACAGGCGTCGACCATCACCATGATCAGCGACTGGCTGGCCTATATGTTAAGTGGGGAACTGGCAGTCGATCCGTCTAACGCAGGCACCACGGGACTTCTCGATCTCACCACCCGTGACTGGAAACCTGCATTGCTGGATATGGCCGGACTGCGGGCTGATATTCTTTCTCCTGTCAAAGAAACCGGCACATTGCTGGGCGTGGTAAGTTCACAAGCTGCGGAACTTTGCGGCCTGAAGGCTGGCACTCCGGTGGTCGTGGGAGGAGGGGACGTGCAACTCGGTTGCCTTGGGTTAGGCGTTGTGCGTCCGGCACAAACCGCTGTTCTTGGCGGCACATTCTGGCAGCAAGTTGTAAACTTAGCCGCGCCGGTGACCGATCCAGAAATGAACGTGCGCGTTAATCCCCATGTTGTACCTGGCATGGTACAAGCTGAATCTATTAGCTTTTTTACCGGACTCACCATGCGCTGGTTCCGCGATGCCTTTTGTGCCGAAGAAAAACTGATTGCCGAACGTTTAGGTATCGACACCTATACGCTGCTGGAAGAGATGGCCAGTCGGGTGCCGCCTGGGTCGTGGGGCGTGATGCCGATATTCTCCGACAGAATGCGCTTTAAAACCTGGTATCACGCTGCGCCTTCCTTTATTAACTTGTCCATCGACCCGGATAAATGTAACAAAGCGACGTTGTTCCGTGCACTGGAAGAAAATGCGGCGATTGTATCCGCGTGTAACTTGCAGCAAATTGCTGATTTTTCGAATATTCATCCCACATCGTTAGTCTTTGCAGGCGGAGGTTCAAAAGGGAAATTATGGAGTCAAATTCTCGCTGATGTCGCGGGGTTACCCGTTAATATTCCGGTGGTCAAAGAAGCCACCGCATTAGGATGTGCCATTGCCGCTGGCGTCGGTGCCGGGATTTATTCATCAATGGCAGAAACTGGAGAACGTCTTGTACGCTGGGAACGAACGCATACACCAGACCCGGAAAAGCATGAACTTTATCAAGATTCACGCGATAAGTGGCAGGCTGTATATCAGGATCAACTGGGGCTGGTTGATCACGGACTGACGACATCGTTATGGAAAGCGCCTGGGTTATAGTTTTATTGACAGCCACATCCTGATAACCGTGGCTGTTAATTTTTGAGTATCGGTATTCCTATTTCTTTTCTTTATTAGGTGATAAAGGCTATAGCGACACTCAGGGCATGCCGGGAGTGAAATATATCTGCTAAACCGTATCAAGCCGCATGCCGAAGATGGTATGCGGTTTAGTATTGCCGACTTTAGTCAGCAACTTCAACCGGTGCATCAGCGCCGTTTTTTAAATTCTCCCTTTTATCCGCGATCGCGGATATCGCAGCATTTATCCCGTATAGCGGATAAAATGCGTTTACAGATTGACTTTATCCTCACTAAGGGATAAAACGGACAATATCCCCTTAAGCGGATAAACTTCCTGTGGACGTATGGCATGATAAGCTTTCCGATGATCTATAGCCCAAGGCAATTAGCGAATGCAATGAAACTGGTTCGTCAGCAAAATGGCTGGACGCAGAGCGAGCTGGCGAAAAAAATCGGCATTAAGCAGGCGACGATTTCGAATTTCGAGAATAATCCCGATAACACCACGCTGACGACATTTTTTAAGATATTACAGTCACTTGAACTCTCTATGACGCTATGCGACACGAAAAACGCTGCGCCAGAATCAACAGAACAGCAAGATCTGGAGTGGTAATGCCTAAACTTGTCACTTGGATGAACAACCAGCGGGTAGGCGAGTTAACGAAGTTGGCCAATGGCGCGCACACTTTTAGGTATGCGCCGGAGTGGTTAGCCAACCGTTATGCCAGGCCGTTGTCGCTATCGATGCCATTGCAGAGGGGGAATATCACCTCTGATGCCGTGTTTAACTTCTTCGATAACCTGTTACCCGATAGCCCGGTTGTACGCGACCGGATCGTTAAACGTTATCATGCTAAATCCAGACAACCGTTTGATTTATTGTCAGAAATCGGGCGAGACAGCGTTGGCGCCGTGACGTTATTACCAGAAGATGAAACCGTAACGCACCCGATAATGGCATGGGAAAAGCTTACTGACGCCAGACTTGAAGAAGTATTAACGGCTTATAAAGCAGATATTCCGCTAGGCATGATTAGAGAAGAAAATGACTTTCGTATCTCGGTTGCTGGCGCGCAGGAGAAGACCGCGCTGCTCAGAATGGGCAATGACTGGTGCATTCCGAAAGGAATAACGCCGACGACGCATATCATTAAATTACCGATTGGTGAAATCAGGCAGCCCAACGCGACGCTCGATCTCAGTCAAAGCGTGGATAATGAATATTACTGTCTGCTGCTGGCGAAAGAACTCGGGTTGAATGTTCCGGACGCAGAAATCATAAAAGCGGGTAGAGTGCGCGCGTTAGCGGTCGAACGCTTTGACAGGCGCTGGAATACTGAACGAACGGTTTTACTTCGCTTGCCACAGGAGGATATGTGTCAGACATTCGGTTTACCTTCATCGGTGAAATATGAATCTGACGGAGGCCCAGGCATCGCGCGGATCATGGCGTTTTTAATGGGGTCCAGCGAGGCGCTTCGCGATCGTTATGATTTTATGAAATTCCAGGTATTCCAGTGGTTGATTGGCGCGACGGACGGCCATGCGAAAAATTTTTCGGTTTTTATCCAGGCCGGTGGCAGTTATCGACTCACGCCATTTTACGACATCATTTCAGCATTTCCGGTATTGGGTGGCGCGGGAATACACATCAGCGATCTCAAACTGGCAATGGGGCTTAACGCATCCAAAGGCAGAAAAACGGCAATCGATAAAATTTATCCGCGACATTTTTTGGCGACAGCAAAGGCGCTGAAATTCCCGGAAGTGCAGATGCATGAAATCCTGAGTGACTTTGCCAGAATGATTCCCGCAGCACTGGATAACGTGAAGGCTTCATTACCGGCAGATTTTCCGGAGAATGTGGTGACGGCAATTGAAACCAATGTGTTGAGGTTGCACGGTCGGTTAAGCCGAGAATACGGAATTAAGTGAGATGAGGGTTTTGGTCGTGGCTAATGAGCAGGACAATCATGACCGCTAAAGACTGGATTTTCCCTTTGTTTATGTTGGTGCGCATAATGTATATTATGTTAAATGACGAATTGGATTGGATAAGCAACGTCTTACACCCACGTCTCGCCTCGTAGAGTCAGCAAATTACTACCCTATTGTCGGAATCTTGATTCCCCAGGATGCTGGAGCTTTCTTTCGATTTTTTAACTACCTCGCCAAGTGGACAGTGGCTACAGCTGATGGATATCCCCCAGCCTGTACGGCTGGGGATCCCCTGGAGGGTAACTAGATATTCTTATGGAAGAAAACGTCTAACTTTTGCGTCGCCTGGTCAACGTATTCAGGCACCCAATATGTCTCAATGTGGGTAGCACCATCGATCAGGAAGAGTTCTTTGTCCTTCGTACCGGTAGCTTTAGCGAACGCATCTTTAGTCATATAGAGCGTATCCGCTTTTGAACCGGCAATCATTAGCAGTGGTTTATTGATCAGGTTGATATGGTCCGTCACGTCAAAGTTCATCAAGTCTAACAGACTGCTTGTGGTGTATTTAAACGTTGAGTTTGGATGCGCGTGGGTTTTCCAGTAGTACTCGTAGCCCTGGCGATATAACGCAAAAGGTAATTTAGCGATCTGTTCATCAGTCAGGTTGGCATCACCGGAGTAAAGCACTTCGCCACCGGCTACTTCCTGAGCTCGTGCATCAGAAGCCTGCTGAAGACGTTGTTGAATAGTATCCAGCTGTGAATCCTGCATACCATTGCGCCGTACAAGTCCTGAATTAAACATGCTAATGGTTGCAATCGATTTGAATCGTTTGTCCGTCTCGGCGGCAGCAAGTGAATACCCTCCTCCCCCGCAAATCCCCAACAAACCAATACGGGTGCTATCAACACCGGGATACTGGCTGATAAAATCAGCCATGCCGTGGATATCTTCAATACGGTTCGCAGGTTTGTCTACGTTACGTGGCAGCCCTCCGCTGGCCCCCTGATAAGCAGCATCGGCGGCGATGGTAATATATCCGTGTTCAGCCAGGCGTTGGGCATATAATCCGGCGACCTGCTCTTTTACGCCACCATTAGGGTGAGCCACCACTATTGCCGGATATTAGCACAATTACTGTGCGCTTAAGCGAAAGGGATAATCAGGCCTGTGTTGAAGTTTCCAATCCAGGCAATCCGATAGCACCAGAACACTTACATCGGCTTTTTGAGCGGTTTTATCGCATCGACACTTCACGAGCAAGGAGTGATGCCCATCATGGGTTGGGCCTGTCGATCGTGCGTGCCGTCGCTATTATGCACCAGGGTGATGTCTTTGCTCGTAGTGAAGGCGGCATCAATACATTTGGCCTCACTTTTGCGCTGAAAGCGGATAAAACGGTGAGCAATGCGCCTTCAGGCACTGAGTCTGGAGCAACGTTAGCTGACAAAATTGTCAGCGAGGCGTCAGCCTGACGACATGTCCGTCTGAATAGAATCATTGTCTCCCCTCCTGTCACCGTAGATAAGGACGCTTTGTATGATCAGACAGTTACATTATCTTGGGCTACTATTGCCTCTCTTCACAACTTCATCATGGGCTGCGGAGCAAAATTCCACCGTCCATATCGCCCCCGCCGGAAGCCAGACTGCGGTGTATGGCTCGGCGGAGAATTTTACCGGTCGTGTCCGGGTTGATCCGCTGTTCAATGCTGACAACGACATCCGTGTTTCCGCGGCTTATGTCACCTTTGAACCTGGTGCCCGCTCCGCCTGGCATACGCATCCAGCAGGTCAGCGACTGATTGTGACCTCTGGTGTTGGACTCACCCAACAAGAAGGCAAGCCGGTACAGGCGATCCGTGCTGGCGATGTTGTCTCTTGTCCGGCGGACGTTAAACACTGGCATGGGGCGGCCCCCGGTAGTGCGATGACACATCTGGCAATAACCGGCGTGGTGGATGGCAAAAGCGTTAACTGGAAGGAGTTAGTGACAGATGAACAATACCACGCCCATTAAGATATTAACGGCAGCGGTACTGCTAACCTTTGGTTTTGCGCTTACCGCAAATGCTGCGCTCATCAATAAAGGAGTCACCGAAATGAATCATGAATATACGGTTTCAGATACGCTGTCAGCTCGCCTCTTTACTCACTCTCAGGGTGGTGGACCAGGCTGGTATACCGCGATGAAAAACAACAAGGTCAACGCCATTGTCGCCTTCGAGCCAGGCAGCGGTTTTGTGTTCCCGGAAAAAGAGCTCCCTGCCCCTATGCCAAGTGCGTTCGACACGCTGAAGGGTGAACCAGTGCCAATGGAACAGTTTATGGCGCTGACTAAAATCCCGATTTTGATTATTTACGGCGATAACATACCGGATAAACCTGTAGCCATGCCCGCACAGGACAGCTGGCGAGTACGGCTGGCAATGGCGCGTAAGTGTCGTGACGTGGTTAACAAGCATGGTGGGGATGTGACGGTGACGCATCTGCCTGAAGTAGGGATAAAAGGTAATACCCACTTCCCGTTCTCTGACCTGAATAATGTGCAGATCGCTGATTTGGTGAGTCGGTTTTTGAAAGAGAAAAATCTGCAATAGCCATACCAGGCATGCGTAGGCCGTTAATACCTAAACGGGCCCACAGCAAAAAGCGGGCCCTTTACTCTGAATAGCGAAGTGCATCAATCAACAGCGCAAAAGCAGGCGGATGCTGCTTACGGCTGGGATAGTAAAGGTAATATCCGGGAAAAGTTGGACACCACTCCTGTAAAACCTGAATAAGCTCGCCTGACTTTACATAATCCTGAACCTCGTTTTCGGGAACACAGGCGATACCAAATCCTGATAATGCGGCATCAATTCTTTCTGGCAGCAAATTAAACGTCAGTTGCCCATCAACTCTGACCCGAAACGGTTTCCCTTCGCGTTCAAACTCCCAGTGATAAAGTCCACCGGCAGTTGGCAGACGCATATTGATGCAGCGATGATTTTGTAGTTCGTGAGGCGTTTCAGGCGCAGGGTTTGCAGCAAAATACGCCGGCGATCCCACCATGGCCATCCGCATATCCGGCCCAATTCGCACTGCAATCATATCCTTATCCACACTTTCACCCAGCCGGATCCCAGCATCAAAACGACCTTCAACAATATCGACAAAACCGTTATCCACCACCAGTTCGACATTGATTTCGGGATATTCCCTGAGGAACGGTTTTAGCTTCGGCCAGACCAGACTGCGCGCAGCATGTTCCCCGGCTGATAAACGAATATTCCCGGAGGGCGTGCCATTCAGTTGGATAAGTGATTCCAGTTCGCGCTCAAGCTCATCTATACGTGGCTCAAGACAGGCAATTATTCTCTCCCCTGCTTCCGTGGGGGCCACGCTACGGGTAGTTCGGGTTAAGAGACGGATATTTAACCTTTCCTCCAGTGCCTTCATTGCATGGCTAAGTGCAGACTGAGAGACGCCGAGTTTGCTCGCTGCTTTGGTAAAACTTCGCTCTCTTGCCACCACAAGAAAGATTTGCAGTTCGTTGAAGTTTTCTTTAAGCATTGACGATTTCCTTGTAGAAGCACTCCCTTCAAAGCGCATTCATGAAGGGTGTTCATAGACACAATCATTTTAGCCTCGTTACTGGCAATAATGATAATTGATATTCTCTGGCTGTATCAAATATAAGGCTGAATTATCAGAAGGTTTATCATGAAAATACTCGTTGCTGGCGCAACAGGAAGCATTGGCATTCATGTTGTGAATACTGCTATTGCAATGGGCCATCAGCCCGTGGCTCTGGTCAGGAATCGGCGGAAAATCAAGTTACTCCCTCGTGGAACAGATATTTTCTATGGCGATGTTTCAATACCTGAAACACTCACCGATTTACCGAAAGATATTGATGCCATCATTTTTACACTCGGCTCCGATGGTCAGGGACGTATTGGTGCCAGAGCGATAGATTACGGCGGTGTACGTAACATTTTGCGAATATTCAGGGATACACCTGTTCGCATCGCCCTGATGACAACGATTGGCGTTACTGAGCGGCTCAGTAGCTGGAATCAACGTACTGAAGTTCATGACTGGAAGAGACGCTCTGAACGCCTGGTCAGAGCCAGTGGGCATATCTACACTATCGTCAGACCCGGCTGGTTTGATTACAACAATGATGATGAGCACAGAATCGTCATGCTTCAGGGGGATAGACGCCATGCGGGAACGCCGGAAGATGGTGTTATCTCCCGGGAACAAATCGCCCGGGTACTGGTAACGGCCTTGAGCAATGATGCGGCTAAAAATAAAACGTTTGAACTGGTCGCAGAGCAAGGAGAAGCACAGCAGGATCTCACCCCTCTGTTTGCAGAGCTGCAGAGTGATAATCCCCAAAAAAATGATGGGGTTTTCGATATAGACAATATGCCCCTTACTGAAGAACCTGAGTGCATTATTAACGACCTGAATCTGTATTAAAAAAATTTAAAAATCTGACAACGTTGTCATATGACAGTCAGTCTTATGACAGCTTAGAACTGTATATTTACAGATCAAGAAGGAGGAAGCTCCTTCTGATATTCGTCAACTTCCAAATACATCGTTTAAAACAGGTATCAGATATGAAAGCACTACTAATTACTGCATTATTCATGGGATTCATTTCGGTAAATACTGCATCTGCTGCTGAGGAGATTCGTCATGCAGATGGCAAAGAAAAGATTGGTGTAGTCTCAGCCAGTAATGCCCTGACGCTTGATGAATTATCGAATGCGCTTTCTCGTAAAGCTGATGAGCAAGGAGCAATATCATTCAAAATTCTGTCTACCACGGGGAATAACCGATTGCACGGGGTTGCTGAAATCTACAAGTAAGTAATTAGCATTTTGAACAATATATGTCACAGCCCTCTTATAGTTAGCGTCGTCTTATGTCCAGAACAGAAGATATTATCGATGAGGTAACTCAATGGATTGATTCAAACATACATAAACCGCTGAAGATAGACGATGTTGCTACGCGGGCTGGATACTCTAAGTGGCATCTTCAGCGGATTTTTGTACAGATAAAAAAAGTTAGCCTTGGGAAATATATCAAAGATAAAAAACTTGGTCTTGCAGCTAAAGATCTTGTCGAGACTAATGAGTCTGTGATGAGCATCGCCTATAAATATGGGTTCGATTCTCAACAGACTTTTACTCGGATTTTCTCTAAAAAATACAAATTACCACCATTAAAATATAGAAACACCGAAAGGATAAAAAACATTAATATTTTAAATATTTTCACACTTACGTAGTATCACTTAAATGGTAATTTATTCTGCATCGAGAGATGAATATCTTTTGAGCCCATAGTTCTAATGGATATGGAAACCTGTTTACCCTTGTTTTATCCCCTCAGATATTACATTGACCATCTGGCTTAGCTTCATTGTCCACACAGTTTGCATCGCTACAGGCCGTGAAATTTTTTTACGAATTCTGGCAGCAAGTATCTAAACGCGGGCGGAAGCCTTTTAACTTCCGCCCGCAGCGCATGGTTTAATCCCTGCTCTGTTCAGGACACGTCTCAGAAATTAAAACGGAACCCGACACTGCCCGTGACCGGAGACTCGGTTTGTTTACCGTTTTCATAACGAGCTTCAGCCCAGACGCCAGCATTTGGGGTCAGTTGCGCACTGACGCCCAGTCCGTATTTCCCGGTCGTCCCGGAGATGTCGTTCCTGAAGTCGTAGGTGTCATTGATACGGACTTTGTTGTTGTCCGAAAATTCATGACTCACTGCCGCCGACAGGTACGGCTTGACTTCTTTTCCTCCAACGTCAAGGGTCATCCCCAGCTTCACGCCAGCCTCAGCCTGCAGAGATTTGGTTGCACCGATATTGGCTTTCATACCGTTATTCAGGCTGATATCTTTCGCATCCGCCCTGAATGCCGTTGTCCGCACGTATGGCTGCGCCCATGCATTCTCATTCAGACTGAAGGTTCTGCCCGCTTCGAGACTACCGCCGAAACCGTTCTGGCTGTAATCCCCTTTCACCGCCGTACCGTCGCTCATCCAGGTACGCAGCTCATTATTAAAGCGGTTGTATTTCAGCACACCGTCCACGTAGTAGCCGTCATTATCAAACCAGGTCGCGTACAGACCACCGCCGGTGCTGTCTACCGCACTCTTTCCTCCACGGGCATGCTTGATGCTGTTGTCGGAGTAAGAGAAGAAGGTACCTACAGCTAAACTGCTGCCACCCAGGTCAAAGACCATATCGGCGCCGGTTTCGAAACCGTTCTGAGTCAGGGTATAGCCCGAGCTGGCCCCGCCGCTGATGCGGTTGTCTGACCCTGTATAACGGCCCCATACGCCCCCTGGTGCACGGGTATTCTGCATCACATCGCCATGACGGAAACGCAGATTATCCAGTTCGCTGTTGAAAACGTATGCCGGTGCTGTCGCCATGCCCAGTACCGCGTCGGCTGATTTTGTTGTCCGACGCACCGGAGACGACACACCTGCATCCGGTTTACCTGTACCTGGATTACCTGCATCCGGTTTACCTGTACCTGGATTACCTGCATCCGGTTTACCTGTGCCTGGGTTACCAGCATCCGGGTTGTTACCAGCATCTGGGTTAGTCGGCGGAGTCACCGGAGGCGGAGTGTCAGCCTTCAGATACCAGTTGGTATTTTCCTTGCTCAGGCCGTATTCCCAGGTACCGGCATCGACTTTCCCGCCTTTCAGGGTAAACGCGGCATCACCGCCACCAGTCTGCACCACCTGAAGCGGCGCTCCTGCAGATACTGGCTCCAGACCGGTGTTTTTGATATCCAGCACAAAGTTACCGCTGGCATTACCCGCGACATTCAGCATATCTCCGGTATGCGATGCAATATCCGTGTTCATCCGGAACGTCCCGCTACCAGACAGGCTCCCGAGCGCCAGCGACACCGCCTGGAAGGCTGGCGTCAGACGCGTGGTTGCTGACGGACGGAAATCAACGGTCCCGTTATCCAGCGTTAATGCGCCAACAGTGGAGTCACCATCGAGATGCCAGACAGAAGCACCTTTAACCGCCATATCACCTGCGCCGGTGTTGTCTCCCGCAACGTTCCCTGTCAGGATGGTCCCGTTATCCAGCGTCAGGGTGGTACCTGACTGTGTCGTCACATTAGTGTTCGCCTGAAGGGCATCCATCGTCATGGCCCCGCCACTCTTAAGGAAAATCCCACCGTCCTGAGACAACAGGCCGCTGAAACGGGTGCTACCGCCTTCCTGCGTCAGGGTACCGGTCCCCGTCAGGGTGCCTGCGAAGGTCGCAGCACTGTTGCTGAGGAAATGCAGGTTCCCTTCATTTGTGACAACGTCACCGACGAGCGTCCCTTTATCAGTCAGGGTGGTGGTGCCGTAGAGCACACCGCCGCTGCGGACATCCAGCGTACCGTCACTGCCAACCATCGTATCGCTGGCCTGATGACCGTCAAACACCGTCAGGTATCCGCCGTTCTCCAGCAGCATATTGGTTGCACTGCCGCCAGCGATACTGAAACTGCCGTTATCGTTGGTACCACTCAGGAATGCACTGGTGTTTGTCACCACCGCACCACCATCATTCTGGGTAATTGCGGTGGCGGTGCCACCTGCATCCACCATCAGGGTGCCGCCACTATTGAGAATGGTGTCACTGGCCTTACCGTCACGTAGCACAGTCTGGCTCCCCCCGTTATTAATAGTGGTCAGGGATGCACTGCCACCTACCTGCACATTCTGGGTACCGGCGTCATTAATAGATGTGTTGGTCACTGAACCACCTAAGATATTCTGTACACCGCCTGAATTGATCACAGTATCGGTGGCAGATCCAATCGATACGATGGAAGTTTGAGGGTCAGGATATTCCACCACATACTGAACACCACCATTGAGGGTGGTGCTGATTGCACTGCCGCCAAGAACATGCTGAGTCCCGCCGGAGTGGACGATCGTATCCGTTGCACTGCCACGCGTCAGCAGTTCCTGAACACCACCTTCATTAATGGTGGAACTGGTCACGCTGGCAATAAATACAAGCTGGCTCCCGCCTGAGTTGATTATCGTATTTGTGGCACTGCCTAACACTGGGGAACCAGCATTTGCATATTCCGTAACATACTGGACCCCACCATTAATGGTGGTGTTTGTTGCGCTACCGCCATACACATACTGTTCTCCACCAGTGTGGATAACAGTGTCTGCGACACTAGTTAGCCATAATTGCTGAATGCCGCCAGAGTGGATAACAGTGTCTGTGGCAGAGGCACCTGGTTCAATAACTTGCCACCCTCCTCCTATCAGGGTGGTGCTGGTCACACTGGCGCCTGCCGCCACCTGTTGACTCCCTCCCCAAATGGTGGTGCCGTTCGCAAGACCACCAGAGTTAACTTTCTGCTTACCATCTGTGTTAACAGTAGTGCCCGTGGCGCTGCCGCCGCTGGAGACTATCTGCAATCCTCCTCTATTAATGGTAGTGCTCGTGGCGCTACCACCGCTGGAGACTATCTGCAATCCTCCTCTATTAATGGTAGTGCTCGTGGCGCTACCACCGCTGTGAACATTCTGGGTTGCATTGTTGATTGTTGTAGCGATCGCGCTGCCGCCGCTGGAGACTATCTGCAATCCTCCGCTATTAATGGTAGTGCTCGTGGCGCTACCACCGCTGTGAACATACTGGATACCAGTACCGCTAACGGTGGTACTGGTGGCATTACCGAAGACTTGTTGCTTCCCGGAGCCGCTAACAATGGTGTTCGTGGCACTGCCACCGATATAGACATGTTGTTCAGCTTGCATACCGCTAACGTTGGTATTCGTGGCACTCCCCCCGCTGAAGACATGCTGCACTCCATATTTAATGGTGGTGTCAGTGACACTGCCGCCGTTGGAAACATACTGCGCCCCAAACAGGTTAATGGTGGTACTCGTGGCACTGCCACCACTGGAGATATGCTGCTGCCCACCACTGTTAATAGTCGTGTTTGTTGCCGTGTCGCCAGACCCCAGAGACATGGATGCGCTTGTACCTCCTTTCCCCAGCACCTGATCGTTATAAACTACTGCCAGAGCAGGCGCCGACGGCAGAAGCAGGCCGGCAATCAGCCCTGCCAGTACGGTACGTTTGATTTGACGGGGGCGCCGGCCTCCTTTCCGGGTCAGCTCTGAGGTAACGACCCACATCCCGGTGGACTCGTTCCACACAGTGTTATAAACCTTATTCATTGCTTACTCCTTCCTCCAGAGTGTCCTCAACACCCTGTTCAGTTAAAGAACGGTGAAGTTTATTGATGACACCATTGACCTGAGCGCCGGTTATCAGCCGGGTACATTCAAATTGCCGGTCAGTGTTTTTATGTCTCGGGCACCACAAAAAATCGTGGTGGTCAAAATTCAGCGATGTATCGTCCCAGCATCCATAACAGCCATGGGAGTTGAATACCCGCCACGGGGTATAAAATTCGCTGTTGGGCAGGCTGAAGCCACTTATCAGCACCACCGGAATACGGGTAGCCCAGGCCAGCCATGACAAGCCGCTTGGCAAGCCAATGAAGAAGCTGGCATGCCGCAGCAGGTTCACCCGCTCCTGCAGCGGAAGCTTGCCGGTAAAGTCCTCTGCGCCCCACGGGATGTGATTCCAGACAAAGCCCTGGCCATAATGGGCATCCCGGTCAATGCACAGCACCCGGTAACCCAGTGATTTCAGGTGTGCGATAACCTCACTCCAGCCGGTGCCGTTGTTCCAGTATTTCGCCTGACAGGTGGACTGTGTGGCGATGCACACATAAGGCTCCTGGATAATCCGGGGGGCAGACAGGTCAAGCCGGACGGGGGCTTCACGCGGGTCAACGCCCAGAATGTAGCCCGCAGAGCGGTGGAAACCGACCTTGCGGAAATCCACCGGCTGATTGTTTGTATCGCCACCGAAATAGAGCCCCACGCGATAGGTGGCATAAGGCGCCACCGTGCGCGGCTTATCCGGCGTGGAAAACTGTATCTGCGGATACTGAGGCGCCAGCAGATCAATAATGTCCTGCGCCATCGTGCATTCCAGACGGCACTTATGCAGGGACTGGAAGCGTTCCGCATAAGGAAACCAGCCGAGCAAATCGCCCAGCGTCCCGGTCGGGAATGAAATCAGTACAGGCCGGTCTTTTAATTTCAGGGTTTCATCCAGCAGAGGCGTTTCTTCACCCTGACGGAATACCTGAATACGAAAGCGCACGAAATATTTCTTACTGCTGGTTACCCAGCCTTTATCCACATCGCAGCAGAAAAGAATATTTTCTGAATCCGCATCCAGCAGACGCACGTGCCATTTCCCTTCAGGAAGCAATACACGTGCACCATCATTAAAGTCATAAAAAATATTTTCAGGCCCTGCCTGCGTTGGCGTATCAGGCGGAGGAATAAAAAATGTATTCTTCAGCGTTGACATATTTTCACCTTCAAAAATATATAAGCGTTGAAAAGCACGATGAGTACGCTAACAATATAACTGAGTTGTTTTTCTTATAATGAGTAATACCCATCGTTCAGTTATGATATTCTTCTGTAATAGCAGAGATGTGCTCACACATGACATGCTCACGAAGTCACGCCTCGCGCATTTCATTATATTTATCCAACGACTTTAGTCGTTGCAGATGAAATGCTCCCTGCATTACTTCCGGCTACGCGCAGGAGTTAGTTTACAGTTTACGTGCGGAAAGACTTATCAATTTCGGAAGTGTATCCGTTCAGTACGTACAGTTACAGCGCTTACAAAAACGTCCTGTTCATAATCCATGCAATATCATTCCGGTTTCTCAGACCGATTTTAAATATCGCCTTTTGTCGGTAGTAACACACATTGCTGTAATGTATTTCCATGCGCTTTGCAATATCACTTACAGTTTCCCCACTAAGAAGTTCATTTATCACCCTTCGCTCATTAACACTTAAACGCTGAAGTCCATACCCACTACTTATATAGAGAGAAGGCACGGCAAGAATGTGCAGAAAAGTATTTTTCAACTGCCGAAAATTTTGTGACGGAGAAATCCAGACAAAAGGATATCTGATATTATTACGCCCTTCCTTATGTCCAAATAAAAAGCATGGAATCTCTCTCAGTTCGTGGCGTTCAGAATAAAGGACTGACAGATTCCACAAAAACCACAGCGCCCTCACAGTCACTGATGACTCATGGCAGGTGAGATCTACCACAATGACACGCTGTTTCCCGGGGAGGTGTCTATCAGACAGAATATGCGACACAATCTGCTCCGGTGTTTCCACGGAAATAACCTGAACAGCATGTTGCCCGGCACTTTCCATCACTGCCAAAAGCCCGAGGCGGGTGTACTGACACTGACTCATCAAAAATATCTGTTTCATCCGTATTCTGTCAGCTCCAGAGGAGCCTGTTCATTCTGTTTTCTCGATACCATCCACTGACGTAGTTTCTGAAATTTTGTATGTGGCCTGAGTGACTGCTTTGCTGCGGGGGCAACAGGTTCCAACTGAACATCCAGTTTTGCTCCTGAACTGGCCGGGATTTCCTGCGGATCCTGTATATCCAGGATCCGCAGGGCGCGTCTTCGTCCCGTTGTCGGTTCGTTCTGTATAAAGCGCCTGCAGCGGATATGGTTTCGTCCCTCGTGCTCAATGTAATACAGAATATCTTTTGCTGTTCTCTGGGGAATATGAAACTCCCGGCTGACCGCCTCAACTGTCAGTAACCTGCCGATTCGCATCCCCCAGAAGGTCACGATGATATACAGTGGCCGAGCCTGCATGTCCTGAACACACTCAGGACAGAAAAAATGTCTCTTTATTCGTCTGCGTCTCTCAGGCATACCCGCCACCTGAATATCTCTCCGTCAGAAGTATGAATTAAGAAGCACTGACATCCCTCCACCCAATAATGACAACAGACATCTGTTGCCGCTTGTGTCGGGTTATCAGTGCTGAGTAACGCGCAGTACAGGTGCACAAGAAGAGGATCTGTTGTTGTCAAAATGACCCATTTTGACAACATTGGATTAAAAAACTAAATTTTTGTTTTTATCTGGTTTTATTTTCTTAGTTATGTGATATTTTTGGCTATTTATACTATTGATGGAGTTTTGGAAAATTTAGAAAACTGACAGACATCAATGCCATATTGTTACAGAAGGGAATTGATTCGGGGGTTTTATTGATTTAAATCAAATGATCTTTAATTAATTGTTGTTTGCATAACATGTGTTTTTTAACATTTGCAACCGCAATACAGGCAGTTTACAGTTTGGGTCAAAAAGTTGCTTTTTCGCCCTTTTTGACGGCTTCCATAACCGTTCAAAGCGGGCCGAATTTGAAGCTGTATAAATCACCGTATGCCGGATATTCCGGTGTCCCAGGTAATCCTGAATCAGGCGTGTATCGATGCCGTTATCTGCCAACGCGTAACCACACCCATGTCTCAGCATATGTGGATGGACAGCAACAGCCAGCCCGGCATTTCTTCCGGCTTCAGCCAGCAAGTTATAAAATCGTTGACGGGTAAGCGGACGCCCTGCTCTGGAAATAAACAGCCAACCCATCGCTTCTTCGTCTGCAGACAACTTTATAGTTCCCCGGGCTTTGAGCCAGTTCCTGATACATTGTACTTCTTCAGTCAGTAAGGGATGCACGGTACTGAAGCCGTTTTTCAGGCGCCGGACGCACAGTTTTCGGGACTCGAGCTCAAGGTCAGCAAGACGTAACGAAAGCATTTCGCTGACCCTGAGTCCGTGGATAAAGGCAAGAAGTATCATGCAGGCATCACGTTCCGGGTGGCGCCCCTTCAGCACCGCCTGTAGCAAAAGGCTGACTTCATGGTGAGTAAGAAATTTTCGGGAAGACATTAATGGCTCCGGTCAGATGAAACAGAGCGGTCAAGAGTGACACGATGCCCCCATCAGGCTATGGCTAAACGTGCTAAAGTCAGGAAAGCAGAATAAAACACCGATTGCTCTTAAGAACAGTCAACTGGCATGGACCCACAGGTATAGCAAATGAATTTAATCCAGCAACTGGCGGGAATTATCGAAGGGAATCTGAACAGCTCACTGTCAGTAAAAGTTCTTGCTGAACGTTCAGGCTATTCAGAACGCTGGTTGTACAAACTGTTTCAGGATGTAACGGGGATCAGTGTGGCGCAATACATACGTCGCAGAAAACTAACACTTGCCGCTTTACTTTTGCGTCATACCAGTCGCCGGATAACAGATATATCACTAATGTATGAGTTCAGTTCGCCCCAGGCTTTTTCCCGTGCTTTCAGGCAACAGTTCAAGGTGTCACCAGTACAGTATCGCAATGCGGATGCCTGGGATATGCAGTATGCCCAGCCCGTATTGTACAGAACCACACTGTGCACAAAATTCAGAATGATTGAGATAGCTGAGGGCAATCATCCTTCTGTTCCAAACCTTAAAATGCCTGTGAATCTGGGAATGGACTTTATCCATACCCAGAGCGGCGATCATTTTATTTATAACCGTAACCTTTTTGAGTCCATAATATCAATTTATGGTCCTGTTGATGAAATGTCTGATTTTATGATTTCAGGCGAAATGATACCCTCCAGAGAAACAGATTCTGAACTAATTTATACTTTTAAAGAAATAAACAGTTTTTCCCTACCAGAGACGCTTCTTCCTGATGGTTTATATGCCAGCCAGGAATTTACTGGGACATACAAAGAGATTTTTGATTTTCATATATATGATGCCATGGGGGCACTGTGTATTAATAAATGTGTTATAAAAAGAGGACCTATATATACACTATTTCACAGAACAGATAATAAAAATATTATGGATATGCAATTCCTCATTCCTTGCGTAAAAATTTAACTTCGCCAGACCCGATGAAAACGTCCTGGATTACTGGCTGTATACAGTACAGTATGATGAATGTTCCTGTGACCCAGATAATCCTGAATCAGACGGGTATCCAGTCCCTGATTAGCAAGAGCATAACCACAGGCATGACGCAACATGTGCGGATGAACCTTAATTCTCAGACCCGCACGCTGACTATATCGTGCGCAGAGTTTATAAATCCATTGTCTGGAAATTTTTTTTCCATGGCTTGACAGAAAAAGATAATCATCCTGACTACCCTTAGCGTATCTTTTTCTAATCAGGAACCAGCGTTGCAATAATTCTATTGTTTCTGGCTGTAATGGATGTGAAGTTGATAATCCATTTTTCAGTCGCCTAATAAAAACAATTTTTTCAGTCATATCAAGATCTCCCAGCCTAAGGTCTATCAATTCACTGACGCGAAGCCCATGAATGTAAGCTATTTGCAGTAGTGCTTTATCACGGATTTCATTTCGCGTACCCGTTATAGCATTAAAAAAAAGCGTCCATTCGCTGCTGGTGATGTATTTACGCATATTTCCTCCTGTCAGAGTTATACCTGAATTTTACACTATTAATTAAAAGGAAGACTTATCAGTTTCGGAAGTTGGCGTGTAAACGATCCCCAACGCCGTATTGACGTTATCTTGCCTGGCCTTCAAAGATAATAAGTGAACGTCCATATGACACGTAGGGTAAAAATCAGTTTACATCCAGGGCAACAACTCCTTCACGCAGTTACCTATATCGTAGTATTACTGCCGAAATAACAAATTACCCCACTAACAATGTTGGCGGGGATTCTGGTAATTATCTCTTTTTTATTCGATAATCTTTAAAAACGTTCAAAAAATTAACCACTAACTAATAATGATATTTTATTGGCTAATTTTTACGCAATAATAACGGCAGGTAAAAAAACACATTAAAATAACACTGAAAACCCCGAAATTATCATTGACATATTGTTCATCCTTTTGATTTTACTTTAAAAAATATAATGTAATTATTGTCAGGAACTAAACAAGATTAGGATTTTGTTATTTAAAACCCAGACCATTGAGCTTGCTTACTTTATCGATAAATCCTACTTTTTTATTGCGATCCAATCATTTTAAGGAGTTTGAAATGGATAAGAAGCAAGTAACGGATTTAAGGTCGGAACTACTCGATTCACGTTTTGGTACAAAATCTATTTCCACCATCGCTGAATCTAAACATTTTCCGCTGCATGAAATGCGTGATGATGTCGCATTTCAAATTATCAATGATGAATTATTTCTCGACGGTAATGCGCGTCAGAACCTGGCAACATTTTGCCAGACCTGGGACGACGAAAATGTCCATAAATTGATGGATCTGTCGATCAACAAAAACTGGATCGACAAAGAAGAATATCCGCAATCCGCAGCCATCGACCTGCGCTGTGTAAATATGGTTGCTGACCTGTGGCACGCGCCTGCACCGAAAAACGGCCAGGCCGTTGGCACCAACACCATTGGTTCTTCCGAGGCCTGTATGCTCGGTGGGATGGCGATGAAATGGCGTTGGCGCAAGCGTATGGAAGCCGCAGGTAAGCCGACCGATAAACCTAATCTGGTCTGCGGCCCGGTGCAAATCTGCTGGCATAAATTTGCCCGCTACTGGGATGTCGAGCTGCGTGAGATCCCTATGCGTCCCGGTCAGCTATTCATGGATCCGAAACGCATGATTGAGGCCTGCGACGAAAACACCATCGGCGTGGTGCCGACTTTCGGCGTGACCTATACCGGTAACTATGAATTCCCGCAACCGCTGCACGATGCACTGGATAAATTCCAGGCCGATACCGGTATCGACATCGACATGCACATTGACGCCGCCAGCGGTGGATTCCTTGCGCCGTTCGTGGCGCCGGATATTGTCTGGGACTTCCGCCTGCCGCGCGTGAAATCGATCAGTGCTTCAGGCCATAAATTCGGTCTGGCTCCGCTGGGCTGCGGCTGGGTTATCTGGCGTGACGAAGAAGCGCTGCCGAAAGAACTGGTATTCAACGTTGACTATCTCGGCGGTCAGATTGGTACTTTCGCCATCAACTTCTCCCGTCCGGCAGGTCAGGTGATTGCCCAGTACTATGAATTCCTGCGCCTCGGTCGTGAAGGCTATACCAAAGTACAGAACGCCTCTTACCAGGTTGCTGCTTACCTGGCGGATGAAATCGCCAAACTGGGGCCGTATGAGTTCATCTGTACGGGTCGCCCGGATGAAGGTATCCCGGCGGTGTGCTTCAAACTGAAAGACGGGGAAAATCCAGGATATACCCTGTATGACCTCTCTGAACGTCTGCGTCTGCGCGGCTGGCAGGTTCCGGCATTTACTCTCGGCGGTGAAGCCACCGACATCGTGGTAATGCGCATTATGTGCCGCCGTGGCTTCGAAATGGACTTCGCTGAACTGTTGCTGGAAGACTACAAAGCCTCCCTGAAATACCTCAGCGATCACCCGAAACTGCAGGGCATTGCCCAGCAGAACAGCTTTAAACATACCTGATAACGTTTAAGCGGTAACGGTGTCCCGAAACGAACCGTTTCGGGACAATTTCCGAAGTCTGTTCACTGGCATTAGCAACGGAAAAAATTGTTCTGAAGGCACTTCAGAGCAAAACAGGTGCGGTTCCACAGGACAACCGTTTTAGGGGGATAATATGGCTACATCAGTACAGACAGGTAAAGCTAAGCAGCTAACATTACTCGGGTTCTTCGCCATCACGGCGTCGATGGTAATGGCTGTTTATGAATACCCTACCTTCGCAACATCTGGCTTTTCATTGGTCTTCTTCCTGCTCTTAGGCGGGATTTTATGGTTTATTCCCGTTGGTCTTTGTGCTGCGGAAATGGCTACCGTGGACGGCTGGGAAGAAGGTGGTGTGTTCGCCTGGGTATCAAATACCCTGGGGCCGAAATGGGGATTCGCTGCAATCTCATTTGGCTATCTGCAAATCGCTATTGGCTTTATTCCAATGCTCTATTTCGTGTTAGGGGCGCTGTCCTACATTCTGAAATGGCCAGCACTGAATGAAGACCCGGTAACGAAAACTATCGCGGCGCTGATTATTCTTTGGGCGCTGGCATTAACTCAGTTTGGCGGAACTAAATATACTGCGCGAATTGCGAAAGTGGGTTTCTTCGCGGGTATTCTACTGCCTGCATTTATTTTGATTGCATTAGCAGCGATTTATCTGCACTCCGGAGCACCGGTTGCTATCGAAATGGATGCCAAAACCTTCTTCCCTGATTTCTCGAAAGTTGGCACTTTGGTTGTGTTTGTCGCCTTCATTTTGAGTTATATGGGGGTAGAAGCTTCCGCGACCCACGTCAATGAAATGAGCAACCCCGGGCGCGACTATCCGCTGGCAATGTTACTGCTGATGGTAGCAGCGATTTGCTTAAGTTCAGTAGGCGGTTTGTCCATTGCGATGGTGATTCCGGGTAATGAAATCAACTTGTCCGCAGGTGTAATGCAAACATTCACCGTGCTGATGTCTCATGTGGCACCGGAAATTGAGTGGACGGTTCGCGTTATCTCTGCCCTGCTGCTGCTGGGTGTTCTGGCGGAAATCGCCTCATGGATTGTTGGCCCTTCTCGTGGGATGTATGTCACCGCGCAGAAAAATCTACTGCCCGCCGCGTTCGCTAAAATGAACAAAAATGGTGTGCCGGTAACTCTGGTAATTTCCCAGCTGGTGATTACCTCTATCGCGTTGATCATCCTCACCAACACCGGTGGTGGTAACAACATGTCCTTCCTGATCGCACTGGCGCTGACGGTGGTGATTTATCTGTGTGCTTATTTCATGCTGTTTATTGGCTACATTGTGTTGGTTCTTAAACATCCTGACTTAAAACGCACATTTAATATCCCTGGTGGTAAAGGGGTGAAACTGGTCGTGGCTATTGTCGGTCTGCTGACTTCAATTATGGCGTTTATTGTTTCCTTCCTGCCGCCGGATAACATCCAGGGTGACTCTACCGATATGTATGTCGAATTACTGGTCGTTAGTTTCCTGGTGGTACTTGCCCTGCCCTTTATTCTCTATGCCATTCATGACCGTAAAGGCAAAGCGAATACAGGTGTTACACTGGAGCCAATTAACAGCCAGAACGCGCCGAAAGGTCACTTCTTCCTGCATCCACGTGCTCGTTCACCGCACTATATTGTGATGAACGATAAGAAACACTAACCGTGTCTGAGTGGTAATAACACAAGGGAGCGAAAATTAATCGCTCCCTTTTGCGTACTTATTGCCGTATTGACTTGCCCCAGATAAGTACGAGAATAAGCGCACATCTGTTTACCGGAAATAAGCATATATGGATATCTGCTCCCGAACTGTGAAATCCGCGATTAAAAGGCCAGCGGCACTGGTTGCACTGGCTCTTTTACTGTGTAGTTGTAAAAGCACGCCTCCAGATTCAATGACGACACCACCAGCAGGCTCAAAACCACCAGCGACCGCACAACAGTCGTCGCAACCTATGCGCGGTATCTGGTTGGCCACGGTGTCCCGCCTCGACTGGCCTCCCGTCTCCTCGGTTAACATCAGCAACCCCACCAGCCGGGTTCGCGTGCAACAGCAGGCGATGATCGACAAACTGGAAAACTTGCAACGACTGGGAATTAACACGGTCTTTTTCCAGGTGAAGCCCGACGGCACTGCCCTTTGGCCGTCGAAGATTTTACCGTGGTCCGATCTAATGACCGGCAAAATTGGTGAATATCCTGGTTACGATCCGCTGCAATTTATTCTCGACGAAGCCCATAAGCGTGGGATGAAAGTACACGCCTGGTTTAACCCCTACCGCGTGTCGGTTAATACGAAGCCCGGAACTATCAGGGAACTGAATAGCACCCTGTCTCAACAACCGGCCAGCGTCTATGTTCAACATCGCGACTGGATCAGGACGTCAGGTGACCGTTTTGTTCTCGACCCAGGGATCCCTGAAGTTCAGGACTGGATCACATCGATAGTTGCTGAAGTGGTTTCTCGTTATCCGGTAGATGGCGTGCAGTTTGACGACTATTTTTATACTGAATCACCGGATTCACGGCTTAACGATAACGAGACATACCGCAAATACGGTGGTGCATTTGCGTCAAAAGCTGACTGGCGGCGCAACAATACCCAGCAGTTAATTGCTAAGGTGTCGCACACCATTAAAAGTATTAAGCCGGAAGTCGAATTTGGTGTAAGCCCTGCGGGCGTCTGGCGCAATCGCTCACACGATCCGCTCGGTTCTGATACGCGCGGGGCCGCAGCTTATGATGAGTCCTACGCAGACACTCGTCGTTGGGTCGAACAAGGCTTACTGGATTATATAGCCCCGCAAATTTACTGGCCGTTCTCGCGTAGCGCAGCACGTTATGACGTACTGGCAAAATGGTGGGCAGATGTCGTCAAACCAACCAAAACCCGTCTTTATATTGGTATCGCCTTCTATAAAGTCGGCGAACCCTCAAAGATAGAACCAGACTGGATGGTTAACGGCGGCGTGCCAGAACTGAAAAAGCAGCTCGATCTTAACGACGCCGTGCCAGAAATTAGCGGCACGATTTTGTTCCGCGAAGACTATCTGAACAAGCCGCAAACTCAACAGGCAGTTAGCTATCTGCAAAGCCGTTGGGGAAGCTAAACGCCCTTTCTTACTTTATGACACTGCCGGTGCTTTAAACACCGGCTTGTCATCAACAAAACACTCTCAACGAATAATCAAATCAACTTAAGTCGAATTGTTATAATTCCCCTGATAAAAACGTATGAATATGAAAAACCATACGATATTAACCATCACCGAAAAATAATCACGATGGGCTATACTCTTCAGAAGACCAGTAACGTAGATTAAAACGGTCATAAGTCATTTATTTCGTTTCGGTATATCTTCATATTTCAGGAGAATATGGTGCCATAAACCTGTCCAAACGAGTTGCGTTTTTCGATTCCGTCTGCCTTTCCAGCCGTATAAGGGTATGAATTATGGAGATGTACTTTAAAAGAATGAAAGATGAGTGGACCGGATTAGTTGCCCAGGTCGACCCCCTCATTCGTAACAAAGCGGCAGAAATTGCCGTAACGCATGCTCATTACTTAAGTGTTGAGTTTTATCGAATTGTACGCACTGACCCGCATGCCGAAGAGTTTTTGAGTAACGAACAGGTTGAAAGGCAACTTAAAAGTGCGATGGAAACGTGGATTATCAATGTGCTCTCTGCACAAACGGACGATGTTGAAAGACTTATACAAATCCAACATACCGTAGCCGAAGTCCATGCTCGTATTGGCATTCCGGTAGAAATTGTCGAGATGGGTTTTCGCGTGCTGAAAAAAATCCTCTACCCGGTAATATTTTCCTCTGATTATTCACCTTCTGAAAAACTTCAGGTTTATCACTTTTCGATTAACAGTATCGACATAGCCATGGAAGTGATGACCAGAGCATTTACCTTTAGCGACAGTAGCGCGGCTAAAGAAGACGAGAACTATCGTATCTTCTCATTACTGGAAAACGCCGAAGAAGAAAAAGAACGCCAAATAGCCTCATTACTTTCATGGGAAATAGATATTATTTATAAAGTCCTGTTGGATTCTGATTTAGGCAGCAGCTTACCGTTAAGTCAGGCTGATTTTGGCCTGTGGTTTAACCATAAAGGTCGCCATTATTTTAGTGGCATTGCTGAAGTTGGTCATATCTCTCGCCTTATTCAGGATTTCGACGGGGTTTTTCATCAGACAATGCTCAATGCCAAAAATTTGAGTAACAAAAGTCTGCGCGTGAAGTTTTTATTACAGATACGAAATACCGTATCGCAAATTATCACCTTACTGCGTGA
Organism: Escherichia sp. E4930; assembly: GCF_005845405.1. Taxonomy (NCBI): domain Bacteria; kingdom Pseudomonadati; phylum Pseudomonadota; class Gammaproteobacteria; order Enterobacterales; family Enterobacteriaceae; genus Escherichia; species Escherichia sp. E4930. The sequence continues at coordinate 104,289 of NZ_VCDZ01000016.1, forward strand.
ACTCTTTGAAGAAGTCTCGCGTCATGAAGTGGGTATGGATGTACTGACGAAATTACTTAACCGCCGTTTCTTGCCGACTATCTTTAAACGTGAAATTGCCCATGCCAATCGGGCCGGTACACCATTGTCTGTTCTGATCATCGATGTAGATAAATTCAAAGAGATCAACGATACATGGGGACATAACACAGGCGATGAGATTTTACGTAAGGTCTCACAGGCGTTTTACGACAACGTACGTAGCAGTGACTATGTTTTTCGCTACGGTGGCGATGAATTTATCATAGTGCTGACTGAAGCTTCAGAAAATGACACTTTGCGTACCGCAGAGCGGATCCGCAGCCGGGTGGAAAAAACCAAACTGAAAGCCGCAAATGGCGAAGACATCACCCTTTCTTTGTCCATTGGCGCTGCCATGTTTAATGGGCATCCTGATTATGAACGCTTAATTCAAATAGCCGATGAAGCTCTGTATATCGCGAAAAGACGAGGTAGAAACCGTGTTGAACTCTGGAAAGCCAGTCTTTAGATGCTCCCGGATGCAGAGGTAATCATGAAGCTAACCGATGCAGAAAATGCCGCCGACGGCATTTTTTTTTCCCGCCCTTGAGCAAAATATGATGGGCGCGGTGTTAATTAACGAAAATGACGAAGTGATGTTTTTTAATCCTGCGGCGGAGAAGCTCTGGGGCTATAAGCGCGAAGAGGTGATAGGCAATAACATTGATATGCTGATTCCCCATAATTTGCGCCCTGCGCATCCAGAATATATTCGCCATAACCGCGAAGGCGGTAAAGCGCGGGTCGAAGGTATGAGCCGGGAATTGCAGCTGGAGAAAAAAGACGGCAGTAAAATCTGGACCCGTTTCGCGCTATCCAAAGTCACTGCTGAAGGGAAAATTTATTACCTGGCGCTGGTACGTGATGCCAGCGTAGAAATGGCACAGAAAGAACAGACCCGGCAGTTAATTATTGCCGTTGACCATCTCGACCGCCCGGTCATTGTGCTGGACCCGGAACGCCATATCGTGCAGTGCAATCGCGCGTTTACTGAAATGTTTGGTTACTGCATCAGCGAAGCCAGCGGTATGCAGCCCGATACTTTGCTTAACATCCCTGAATACCCAGCAGATAATCGTATTCGCTTACAGCAACTGCTATGGAAAACAGCGCGTGATCAGGATGAATTTCTGTTGTTAACGCGCACGGGGGAAAAAATCTGGATTAAAGCCTCTATTAGCCCAGTTTATGATGTGCTGGCTAATCTGCAAAACCTGGTGATGACCTTCTCCGATATCACCGAAGAACGACAAATTCGTGAGCTTGAAGGCAATATCCTCGCCGCGATGTGTAGCAGCCCGCCATTTCATGAAATGGGCGAAATCATCTGCCGGAATATTGAATCCATTCTTCATGAATCCCATGTGTCGTTGTATGCATTGCGTAATGGTATGCCGGTGCATTGGGCGTCGTCCTCTCATGGGACGGAAGTAAAGAATGCGCAAAGCTGGTCAGTCACCATTCGCCAGCGGGATGGCGCACCTGCCGGGATTCTGAAAATCAAAACAGCGTCCGGGGCGGTAACCAGTGCGTTTATCGAACGAGTGGCGGATATCAGCCAGCATATGGCCGCCCTGGCGCTGGAACAGGAAAAAAGTCGCCAGCATATTGAGCAGCTCATTCAGTTTGATCCGATGACCGGTTTGCCAAACCGCAATAACCTACACAATTATCTCGATGACCTGGTAGAAAATGCCGTCTCTCCGGTGGTGTATCTTATTGGCATTGACCATATTCAGGATGTCATCGACAGCCTTGGCTATGCGTGGGCCGATCAGGCATTGCTGGAAGTGGTCAATCGCTTTCGCGAAAAGATCAAACCTGACCAGTATCTCTGTCGTATTGAAGGTACACAGTTTGTCCTCATCAGTCCGGAAAACGACGTCAGTAACATTACCCAAATAGCCGATGAACTTCGCAACGTCGTGAATAAACCGGTCATGATTGACGATAAACCATTCCCGCTAACCTTAAGCATTGGTATCAGTTACGACGTTGGTAAAAACCGGGACTACCTGCTTTCGACTGCCCACAATGCGATGGATTTTATTCGCAAAAACGGCGGTAACGGCTGGCAATTCTTTAGCCCGGTAATGAACGAAATGGTGAAAGAGCGTCTGATTCTTGGTGCGGCGCTGAAAGAAGCTATCAGCAACAACAAACTAAAACTGGTTTATCAGCCGCAGATCTTTGCGGAAACCGGTGAACTGTATGGTATCGAAGCCCTCGCTCGCTGGTATGACCCACAGCATGGTCATGTTCCCCCTTCACGATTTATCCCCCTTGCTGAAGAGATTGGCGAAATCGAAAACATTGGTCGCTGGGTTATTGCTGAAGCCTGCCGCCAGCTAGCAGAATGGCGTAGCCAGAATATTCATATCCCGGCGCTTTCCGTTAACTTGTCTGCGCTGCACTTTCGTAGCAATCAGCTACCCAATCAGGTGTCTGATGCAATGCAAGCCTGGGGTATTGACGGCCACCAGCTGACGGTGGAAATCACGGAAAGCATGATGATGGAACACGATACCGAAATCTTTAAGCGCATTCAGATCCTGCGTGATATGGGCGTAGGTTTATCTGTCGATGATTTCGGCACTGGATTTTCTGGTTTATCCCGTTTAGTCAGTCTTCCGGTAACGGAAATCAAAATCGACAAAAGCTTTGTCGATCGTTGTCTGACCGAAAAACGCATCCGTGCCTTACTTGAAGCCATTACCAGCATTGGGCAAAGCCTCAATTTAACCGTCGTGGCGGAAGGCGTCGAAACCAAAGAACAATTTGAGATGCTACGCAAGATCCACTGTCGCGTTATTCAGGGCTATTTATTCTCACGTCCTTTGCCCGCCGAAGAGATCTCTGTCTGGATGTCTACTGCGCTACCGCTTCAAATCGACGCTTAGTACATCTTGCCCGTGCAGACGGGCAAGATTTCATGTATTCACATTCAGCCATTCACCCGACGCTATATTAAAATCGATACTGAATACCCGCGCCAATAATATAATTATAGTTTTGCATCCCTGGCGAATCTTTCTCTTTTACACTTTCGCCATTTTCTTTATGATAAATTATAGTATTCCCAATATCATTAGAAAATCTACTCCATGACATTTCTGTGAAAATACGCGCCTGTGAATTAATGTTATATCCCACATTAATAAGACCTGAATAATATTTTTGGTTGGATACTTCATCTTTAAATGTAATGTTGCGCAAATAATGCTGATCCGTACCTTTCCCTTCTCCCCAGGCGCTATATTTAAATTGAGCAATGATATCAAAATCATGATAGATATATTTACCAGAGAGACCTAAATAGGGAGCACTGAATTTTTGTTGGTAGCCAATAACTCTTTCGTTATGAGGAATGTCTCCAGTGTCGGCGCCATTATCATAACTATAGTAACCTCCTTTCGCGATCCAACTGAAACGCGTCTCCTGATAGCCTAACATGGCGCCAAGTTGGTAGTTTTGCTCCTTTAAAAACCAACCTGTCATATTGAGATCAAACTGATTTGCAAAATTCAACCGCGTTGCCGGGTGATGTGACCAATCGCTCCAGTGGTGCTGCCCCGGCTCCAGCCAGTCATAATCATCCATCAGCGTGCCGGCAGGCGCAATCGTCGTCCAGCCTTTAGCATTAAGCGTCAGCCATGAGATTGCATCCCAGGTTACCCCCATTTTAGCAATGGGGGTATTTTGGATTTTCCAGTCCAGTTGGCTAAGTTTGCCACCATTGCTATAAACAAACTCACCTGACTCACCATTCAGAAATGAAAGAGAAGCATCAACAAAAACATTGTCAGATAAGAAATTAAATTCTGAAGACGCACTTGCATACTGACTTAGGGAAATTAAAGTAATGGCAAAAGAGACCTTTTTCATCAACATAGTTTCATCCTTATTAAACAATGTTAATTAGCTCATTAATTAAATTTAATTAATTCAGGTTAATTAAATCAACTGAATCTTACAATGCCATAAATATTTCTTACCATCAAACAGAGAACATAAATAAACAAAGTTTTACTGTTATTCTTAACGAAACAGGAGTTTACAACCTGATGCAATAATGATTGTTCGAGAACAGGCAGGAATAACGAAAAAAATGAAGATGCAGTTTAAATGCGAGGTTTCATTGGGATAAGCAGAAAATATCTGTGTAAATGCTTGCCGGATGACAACATCATCCGGCGAGTACTTATGCTTTCAACTGATAATCCAACGTAATTTCCGCTTTCAGTACCTGAGAAACCGGGCATCCTGCTTTTGCTTTCTGGATGATGCCGTCAAAAGTGGACGCATCAATACCCGGCACGGCAACTTCGCTCTTCAGTGCGATTTTAGTAATCGCAAAACCAGCATCCACTTTATCCAGCGACACATCGGCGGTGGTATCAATCGATGTTGGCGTGAATCCCGCTTCCCCCAGCATTAATGAAAGCGCCATTGAGAAACATGCGGCATGCGCTGCGCCAATCAGTTCTTCAGGGTTAGTTCCTTTTTCGCCTTCAAAACGCGTGTTAAACCCATACGGCTGTTGGTTCAGCACGCCGCTCTCGGTGGATACTGTTCCCTTCCCGCGTTTGATATCGCCTTCCCAGTGTGCCTGACCTTTCTTATGGATTGTCATTGTTGCTCTCCTGTGGGCTTAAAAAGGAAATTATAGACTACGTGAGAAACAGTACGAGGATAAGCAGGATATTCCGAATAAAATCCGGCGAAAATATTACTTCTGCACTTAAATTAAATTCCCACAATAGATAGCCGGAAATATATAACTCAAGAGATATTGCCTCAATATCAATCAACTCATCACAATAATAATAACTATCAATATCATGGGGTTAAAATATAAAAATCATCAACCAGGACTAATCTTAACAACGAAGCGGTAAATATTTGTCATGCTGAATGTGCTTTATAAATCTGTAATCCGTAGCAGACACCATAAATACACAGACACGGAGAATCACTATGTTTACTTATTATCAGGCAAAAAATTCAACAGCAGAACCCGCTCTGGTTAATGCCATTGAGCAAGGCCTTCGGGCAGAGCACGGTGTTGTCACTGAAGATGACATTCTCATGGAGCTGACCAAATGGGTCGAAGCCTCTGATAACGACATCCTCAGTGACATCTACCAGCAAACGATAAATTATGTGATCAGCGGCCAGCACCCTACGCTTTAAGCTGCTATGCTTGATCGGCAACCTAATTTAGGGGTTTAGCACGTGTTTCTTCGCTACGGCGATGTTGTCCTTAAAACTAGCTACAGGATTGAGGAGTACAAATGAAATCGAACCGTCAGGCACGTCATATTCTTGGACTGGATCATAAAATTTCTAACCAGCGCAAAATAGTTACCGAAGGTGACAAATCCAGCGTGGTAAATACCCCAACCGGCAGAAAACGCCCCGCTGAAAAGTAATTCATAACCATCAGTCCTCAATGACGATTAAACACCATTGCCTGCGCAATGGTGTTTTTGTTTTTATCTGCTTTATACTTGGGGCCGACGCCCTGGCGGTAAAGCAAAGAAGATAAAAGCACCCCAGGGATGGATATTCAAAAAAGAGTGAGTGACATGGAACCAAAAACAAAAAAACAGCGTTCGCTTTATATTCCTTACGCTGGCCCTGTACTGCTGGAATTTCCGTTGTTGAATAAAGGCAGCGCCTTCAGCATGGAAGAACGCCGTAACTTCAACCTGCTGGGGTTACTGCCGGAAGTGGTCGAAACCATCGAAGAACAAGCGGAACGTGCGTGGATCCAGTATCAGGGATTCAAAACCGAAATCGACAAGCACATCTACCTGCGTAATATCCAGGACACCAACGAAACCCTCTTCTACCGTCTGGTAAACAATCATCTTGATGAGATGATGCCTGTTATTTATACCCCAACCGTCGGCGCAGCTGTGAGCGTTTTTCTGAGATCTACCGCCGTTCGCGCGGCGTGTTTATCTCTTACCAGAACCGCCACAATATGGACGATATTCTGCAAAACGTGCCGAACCATAATATCAAAGTGATTGTGGTGACCGATGGCGAACGTATTCTGGGCCTCGGCGACCAGGGTATTGGCGGGATGGGCATTCCGATCGGTAAACTGTCGCTCTATACCGCCTGTGGCGGTATCAGCCCGGCGTATACGCTCCCGGTGGTGTTGGACGTTGGGACTAACAACCAGCAACTGCTTAACGATCCGCTGTATATGGGCTGGCGTAACCCGCGTATTACAGACGACGAATACTATGAATTTGTTGACGAGTTTATCCAGGCAGTGAAACAACGCTGGCCGGACGTGCTGTTACAGTTTGAAGACTTCGCGCAAAAAAATGCGATGCCACTGCTTAACCGCTATCGCAATGAAATTTGTTCCTTTAATGATGATATTCAGGGAACCGCGGCGGTAACGGTAGGCACACTGATCGCAGCAAGTCGCGCGGCAGGCGGTCAGTTAAGCGAGAAAAAAATCGTCTTCCTTGGCGCAGGTTCCGCAGGATGCGGCATTGCCGAAATGATCATCGCCCAGACCCAGCGCGAAGGATTAAGCGAGGAAGCGGCGCGGCAGAAAGTCTTTATGGTCGATCGCTTTGGCCTGCTGACCGACAAGATGCCGAACTTGCTGCCTTTCCAGACCAAACTGGTGCAGAAGCGCGAAAACCTCAGTGACTGGGATACCGACAGCGATGTGCTGTCACTGCTGGATGTGGTGCGCAATGTCAAACCGGATATTCTGATTGGTGTCTCCGGACAGGCCGGGCTTTTCACCGAAGAAATCATCCGTGAGATGCACAAACACTGTCCGCGTCCGATCGTGATGCCGCTGTCTAACCCGACCTCACGCGTGGAAGCCACACCGCAGGACATTATCGCCTGGACCGAAGGTAACGCGCTGGTCGCCACTGGCAGTCCGTTTAACCCAGTGGTATGGAAAGATAAAATCTACCCTATCGCCCAGTGTAACAACGCCTTTATTTTCCCGGGCATCGGGCTGGGCGTTATTGCTTCCGGCGCGTCACGTATCACCGATGAGATGCTGATGTCGGCAAGTGAAACGCTTGCTCAGTATTCGCCGCTGGTCCTGAACGGCGAAGGTCTGGTACTACCGGAACTGAAAGATATTCAGAAAGTCTCCCGCGCAATTGCGTTTGCGGTTGGCAAAATGGCGCAGCAGCAAGGCGTGGCGGTGAAAACGTCTGCCGAAGCTTTGCAACAGGCCATTGATGATAATTTCTGGCAAGCCGAATACCGCGACTACCGCCGTACCTCCATCTAAGCCTGCGCCCGGTAGTGAAGGCTACCGGGCAATTTTTCTCTCCCTTTTTCAGATCTCATCCATACTGGGTAGTGGCGAATAAATCTCATTTGCCTCACCTGCTATGCAGAACATCATCCGAAAAGGAGGAACTATGAAGGCTGCGGTTGTTACGAAGGATCATCATGTTGACGTTACGGATAAAACACTGCGCTCACTGAAACATGGCGAAGCCCTGCTGAAAATGGAGTGTTGTGGTGTATGTCATACCGATCTTCATGTTAAGAATGGCGATTTTGGTGATAAGACCGGTGTGATTTTGGGTCATGAAGGTATTGGTGTGGTGACAGAAGTTGGCCCCGGTGTCACCTCATTAAAACCAGGCGATCGTGCCAGCGTGGCGTGGTTCTACGAAGGATGCGGTCATTGCGAATACTGTAACAGCGGTAACGAAACTCTCTGTCGTTCGGTAAAAAATGCCGGATACAGCGTTGATGGCGGGATGGCTGAAGAGTGCATCGTGGTGGCGGATTACGCGGTAAAAGTGCCAGATGGCCTGGACTCGGCGGCCGCCAGCAGTATTACCTGCGCGGGCGTCACCACCTACAAAGCCGTTAAACTGTCAAAAATTCGTCCAGGACAGTGGATTGCTATCTACGGTCTTGGCGGTCTGGGTAACCTCGCCCTGCAATACGCGAAGAATGTCTTTAACGCCAAAGTGATCGCCATTGATGTCAATGATGAGCAGTTAAAACTGGCAACCGAAATGGGCGCTGATTTAGCGATTAACTCACGCACTGAAGACGCCGCCAAAATTGTGCAGGAAAAAACCGGTGGCGCTCACGCCGCGGTGGTGACAGCGGTGGCTAAAGCTGCGTTTAACTCGGCAGTTGATGCTGTCCGTGCAGGTGGGCGTGTTGTGGCTGTCGGTCTGCCGCCGGAGTCTATGAGCCTGGATATCCCACGCCTTGTGCTGGATGGTATTGAAGTGGTCGGTTCGCTGGTCGGCACGCGCCAGGATCTAACCGAAGCCTTTCAGTTTGCCGCCGAAGGCAAAGTGGTGCCGAAAGTCGCCCTGCGTCCGTTAGCGGACATCAACACCATCTTTACCGAGATGGAAGAAGGCAAAATCCGTGGCCGTATGGTGATTGATTTCCGTCGCTAAGAGGCCTTTGCTGCGACTGCCATATTCGGGTCGCAGCCTGTTTTGCGAGACGCTTTCCGCAATTTCACTCTTCTTCTTTTCCTCCCCCATCTTTCCCCTCACAATTCGCGAAAACGTAGCGAAATTTGTTGCGCTGCACGGAACAATAGTGATAGTGTTCCTTTCGAGGGAACAAGGATGAAGAGATGATAATGAATTTCAGACACAAGGGATTGCGTGACTTGTTTCTTCTCGGCAAAACCTCCGGCGTTATACCGACGCAAGTCAAACGATTACGCCACCGACTCGCTGTGATTGATGCAGCAAGCTGTCTTGCTGATATCGATATGCCCGGTTACCGACTACACCCGTTAAGCGGCGATTGCGATGGAATTTGGGCGATATCTGTCTCGGGCAACTGGCGAATCACATTTGAATTCGTCAATGGCGATGCATACATACTGGATTACGAGGACTATCACTGATGAAAATGGCCAATCATCCCCGCCCGGGGGACATTATTCAGGAATCACTGGACGAACTTAATGTCAGCCTGCGCGAGTTTGCCAGAGCAATGGAAATTGCGCCCTCAACGGCAAGCCGATTGCTGACCGGAAAAGCAGCTTTGACGCCAGAAATGGCGATTAAACTTTCCGTGGTGATCGGCAGTTCGCCGCAAATGTGGCTGAATCTGCAAAACGCCTGGAGTCTGGCAGAGGCGGAAAAAACGGTGGATGTGTCGCGACTGCGCCGTCTGGTTACGCAATAAAAAAATGGCACCTTATAAAGCGCCATTTGAAACTGATGACAAACGCAACATTGCCCGATGCGCTACGCTTATCAGGCCTACACGTTCACTGCAATCTATTAGATTTGAACGGTTTGTAGACCGGATAAGGCGTTCACGCCGCATCCGGCATGAACAAAGCCTACGTTGTCTACAATATGAAAATGGCGCCTTTTACAGCGCCATTTTCAGCTTAAAGTTCAAAAGAGATTATATCCCTTCTTCACTCTCTTTTTTCGCTTCTGCCTTCTCGATTTCACGATACCAGCGCGGATGGTGTTTCTTCGCCCAGCGACGGCTCACCTTCCCTTCGATCATCCCTTTAATCGACCCTTTCACCCAGAACGCCATATACATATGGATCAGGATGGCGTGGATCAGGATGATACCCGCAGCCGCGTGGATCAGCAGACTGTAACGGACAACCTGCATCGGGAAGTACTGCGCAAAGTACGGACGCCAGATAATCACCCCGGTCACCAACAGCACGAAAATCATGCTCATGATCGACCAGAACATCATCTTTTGCCCGGCGTTGTACTTACCAACATCCGCCACTTTGTGCTCATTGCCTTTTAATACTTCGACAATGTTCAACAGCCACGGAATATCTTTCTTATCCGGGATGTTGTGATGCACAAAACGCACAAACATAAACATCAGCGCGACGAAAATCGCAATGCCGAAGAACGGGTGCAAAATGCGTCCCATCTGCGGCGTACCGAAGGTTTGCGTCAGCCATTGCAGCGTCGGGAAGAAGAACGAAATCCCGGACAGCGCCACCAGGAAGAAGCAAATCACCACGGTCCAGTGACAGGCGCGATCAATAAACTTGGTGCGCACAATCATTTTCGACTTACTCATGATGCTCCTCCTCGTCATCGTCCACTTCCTTATTCGGGCCAATACCGATGTAGTGGAAAATCAACCCGGCAAAAGTGGCGATAAAGCCAGCCGCTGCCAGCGGTTTCAACGCGCCTTTCCACAGGTTTACCGAGGTGTCGATCTTCGGATCTTTCGGCAGACCGTGATACAGCTCCGGCTGATCGGCGTGATGCAGCACGTACATGACATGCGTACCACCGACCCCTTCCGGGTTGTAGACGCCAGCATGTTCGTAACCGCGCGCTTTCAGTTTCGCCACGCGCTGTTCCGCCAGCTCCAGCATCTCCTTCTTGGTGCCAAAGTGGATAGCCCCGGTCGGACAGGTTTTCACACAAGCCGGTTCCTGGCCGACGCTGACGCGATCGACGCAGAGTGTGCATTTATATACCCGGTTATCCTCTTTGTTGAGGCGCGGAATATTAAACGGACACCCGGCAATGCAGTAACCACAGCCGATGCAGTTTTCCGACTGGAAATCGACAATCCCGTTAGCGTACTGAATGATCGCACCAGCAGACGGGCACGCCTTCAGGCAGCCCGGATCTTCACAGTGCATACAGCCGTCTTTACGGATCAGCCACTCCAGCTTGCCGTTCTGTTCGGTTTCGCTAAAGCGCATCACCGTCCATGACTTGGCGCTCAGATCGGCGGGGTTATCGTAAACCCCGACGCAGTGCCCCACTTCATCACGGATGTCGTTCCACTCAGAACACGCCACCTGACAGGCTTTACAGCCGATACAGGTGGAAACGTCGATAAGTTTCGCGACTTCTGCTTTGTAATCACGCACCTGAGAAGGCGGCGTGATGGAGTTAGTTGCGGACCTTTTGATAATGTCCTGCGTTTCCATAGCCATCTGTTCGCCCCCTTACGCCTTCTCGATGTTGACTAAGAACGCTTTATATTCCGGCGTTTGCGAGTTTGCATCACCGACATTCGGCGTCAGAGTGTTAGCGATATAACCTTTACGCGCGACACCCTCAAAGCCCCAGTGGATTGGAATACCCACCGTTTCAACCTGCTGACCGTTTACATTCAGCGGTTTCAGACGACGCGTTACCACTGCCACCGCGCGGATAAAGCCACGTTTGCTGGAGACAGTGACACGATCGCCATTGGCAATGCCTTTCGCCGCCGCCAGCGTTTCGCTGATTTCCACAAACTGTTCCGGCTGGGCGATTGCGTTGAGCAACGCGTGCTTGGTCCAGGTATGGAAGTGCTCAGTCAGACGATAGGTCGTACCCACATACGGGAACTGCTCTTTTTTACCCATCCGCAGCGCGTCTTGTTCATACAGACGAACAACCGGGTTAGATACCACGTTCGGATGCAGCGGGTTAGTGCCCAGCGGCGTTTCAATTGGCTCGTAGTGTTCCGGGAACGGACCTTCCGCCATTTTGTTGATGGCAAACAGGCGTCCCATCCCTTCCGGCTGCATGATAAACGGCCCGGTTGGCGTACCTGGTGCGGCATTGCCGAAGTCCGGAATATCGTTACCCGTCCACTTGCTGCCGTTCCACTGGATCAGCATCCGTTTCGGATCCCACGGTTTACCGTTGATATCCGCCGAAGCACGGTTGTAGAGTACGCGACGGTTGAGCGGCCACGCCCAGGCCCATCCCAGCGTATTCCCAAGACCGGATGGGTCGGAGTTATCGCGGTTGGCCATCTGGTTGCCCTGCTCTGTCCAGCTACCGGTGTAGATCCAGCAAGAAGACGCGGTCGTACCGTCATCTCGCAGATGCGCAAAGCTACTCAGCAACTGACCTTTCTTCGCAATCAGCACGCCATTGGCATCATAGAGATCTTCCAGCGCATAGCCGTTGTTCTCTTTTGCCACTTCGTCAGACTGCGGTTCGTGCGGCTGCTTGTAGTTCCAGCTCATCTTCATCAGCGGTTCTACGCCTTTACCACCTTCGGCTTTGTACAGCTCGCGCAGATGATGGTAGATACCCGCCAGAATTTCGCCGTCGTTACGCGCTTCACCCGGCGCGTCCTGACCTTTCCAGTGCCACTGCAACCAGCGACCGGAGTTAGCGATAGAACCATCTTCTTCAGCAAAGCAGGTCGAAGGCAGACGGAATACTTCAGTCTGAATAGACGCCGGATCGACATCGTTCGACTCGCCGTGGTTCTGCCAGAAAGTAGAGGTTTCAGTTACCAGCGGATCGATAACCACCATGTACTTCAGCTTGCTCAGGCAGCTCACCACTTTGTTTTTGTCCGGGAAGGACGCAACCGGGTTAAAGCCCTGGCAGAAATAACCGGTGACTTTGCCTTCGTCCATCATGTTGAAATACTTGATGACGTCGTAGGTCTGGTCCCACTTCGGCAGCCAGTCGTAGCCCCAGTTATTCTCTTTCTGCGCGGCATCGCCGTAGAAAGATTTCATCAGGCTAACGAAGAACTTCGGATAGTTGCTCCAGTAGTTCACCTGATCAGCCAGCGTCGCTTTCGGCGTGTTCGCTTCCAGATACGACTGCAAATCAACCTGTTTTTCTGACGGCAACGTCAGATAACCTGGCAGGCTTGTAGAGAGCAGGCCTAAGTCGGTCAGGCCCTGAATGTTGGAGTGACCGCGCAGTGCGTTCACGCCGCCACCGGCCATACCCATGTTACCGAGCAGCAACTGGATCATCGCCATAGTACGGATGTTCTGCGCACCCACAGTGTGCTGCGTCCAGCCCAGCGCGTACAGGAAGGTGGTTGTGCGATCCGGCGCGCTGGTGGAGGCCAGCACTTCACACACTTTCAGGAAGTCGGCTTTTGGCGTACCGCAGATGTTTTCAACGACGTCCGGCGTGTAGCGGGAAACGTGCGCTTTCAGCAGGTTCCACACACAGCGCGGATGAGTCAGTGTTTCATCGCGTTTCGCATAGCCGTTTTCATCGAACTGATAGTTCCAGGACGATTTATCGTATTGACGTTTTTCAGCGTCATAACCGCTGAACAGACCGTCTTCGAAAGCAAAATCATCACGCACCAGCAGGCTGGCGTTGGTGTAATGCTTAACGTATTCGGCGTTGATTTTGTTGTTTTCGATCAGGTAGCGCAAAACGCCAGACAGGAACGTAATGTCCGTACCGGAACGAATAGGCGCGTAAATATCCGCTACAGAAGCGGTACGCGTAAAACGGGGATCGACAACGATCAAGGTTGCATCGTTGTTGTTTTTCGCTTCCATCGCCCAGCGGAATCCGACGGGATGCGCTTCAGCAGCGTTACCGCCCATCACCATTACGACGTTAGCGTTTTTGATATCCACCCAGTGGTTGGTCATCGCACCGCGACCAAATGTTGGAGCAAGACTTGCTACCGTTGGTCCGTGTCAGACGCGCGCCTGGTTGTCTACCGCCAGCATCCCGAGGGAGCGGGCAAATTTTTGAGTCAGCATCCCGGTTTCGTTGCTGGCACCGGAAGCACATAGCATACCGGTAGAAAGCCAACGGTTTACCGTTACGCCCTGCTCGTTCTTTTCAATAAAGTTAGCGTCACGGTCGGCTTTCATCAGCTTCGCAATACGGGAGAATGCTTCTTCCCAGCTAATGCGCTGCCATTTGTCAGAACCTGGCGCACGATATTCCGGGTAGCGCAGACGGTTTTCGCTGTTGACGTAATCCAGCAAACCGGCCCCTTTCGGGCATAACGCACCACGGCTTACCGGATGATCCGGGTCACCTTCAATGTGATAAATCGCTTCTCTGGCGTTTTTCGCGCCATCACCCAGGCTATACATCAATAGCCCGCAACCTACGGAACAGTATGTGCAGGTGTTACGGATCTCTTTCGCGCGTAATAATTTATAGTTTCGCGCCTGAGCCAGTGCTTGCTTCGGGGCAAAGCCCAATGCCGCTACTGTTGTTCCAGCCATACCGCCCGCGCAGATTTTAAAAAATTGTCTGCGACTGACGTCCATTGCTTTCCTCTTTTTTCAGGGGTATTACTGCGCGAGGAAACTAACAGTAAAATTCTGAATCTTTTTGCGCGAAATCAAAAAGAACACGTGTTTGCCACAAAATAATCCGCCTGCGCAAATTGACCTACCTCAATGGCGGTAGAAAAACACACCACTGCCTGACAGCCTGGTTAAAAAAATGCTATAAATTTCAGCTTAATTTTTAACGGCAAGAGAGACTAAACAGCGAGCATGACACGACAAAAAGCAACGCTCATAGGGCTAATAGCGATCGTCCTGTGGAGCACGATGGTAGGATTGATTCGCGGTGTCAGCGAGGGGCTCGGCCCGGTCGGCGGCGCCGCAGCTATTTATTCATTAAGCGGGCTGCTGTTAATATTCACCGTAGGATTCCCGCGCATTCGGCAGATCCCCAAAGGTTATTTACTTGCGGGGAGTTTCTTATTCGTCAGCTATGAAATCTGTCTGGCACTTTCCTTAGGGTATGCAGCAACCCGTCATCAGGCAATTGAAGTAGGCATGGTGAACTATTTATGGCCCAGTCTGACGATACTTTTTGCCATTCTGTTTAATGGCCAGAAAACCAACTGGCTGATTGTACCAGGATTATTATTAGCCCTTGGTGGCGTCTGCTGGGTATTAGGGGGTGAAAATGGCCTCAAGCCGGATGAAATTATCAACAATATCACCACCAGCCCGTTGAGTTATTGCCTGGCTTTTATTGGTGCTTTTATCTGGGCCGCTTATTGCACCGTCACCAATAAATATGCCCGTGGATTTAACGGTATTACCGTATTCGTCCTGCTGACAGGAGCAAGTTTGTGGGTTTACTATTTTTTAACGCCGCAACCGGAGATGGTATTTAACACGCCCGTCATTATAAAACTTATCTCAGCGGCATTTACCTTAGGATTTGCTTACGCGGCGTGGAACGTCGGCATTTTACATGGCAACGTCACCATTATGGCGGTAGGTTCGTATTTTACGCCCGTACTTTCCTCAGCGCTTGCAGCCGTGCTGCTCAGTGCTCCGCTATCGTTCTCTTTCTGGCAAGGCGCATTGATGGTCTGCGGCGGTTCCCTGCTCTGCTGGCTGGCAACGCGTCAACGATAAGCAAAGGCTACGACAATAAAGCCACGATTCATACGGCAACAAATACGTTTGCCGTATGTTAGTCTAAGAACCAGTAACAAATATGATGCATCGTTGTTACATTCAGTAACACATATCCATTCAGATAATCAGCTTTCTCCCCCCGCAGTTTCGCTTTGTTATCTATTCTTTCAATCAGCACTTCACTCCATTTACTCTTAATTCTAATAACGGACCATTGCGTCCAATGTCCTGCCTTGTCTTTTTTTCATTAACAATGTGTGCATGTGAGGAAGAATATGGCACTACAAAATGAGAAAAATAATCGTTACCTTTTGCGCGACTGGAAGCCAGAAAATCCGGCCTTCTGGGAAAATAAAGGAAAACACATTGCCAGAAGAAACCTCTGGATATCAGTAAGTTGTTTACTCCTTGCCTTCTGTGTCTGGATGTTATTTAGCGCAGTTGCCGTTAATCTCAATAAAATCGGCTTTAATTTCACTACCGATCAGCTTTTTTTATTAACCGCCTTACCTTCCGTTTCCGGCGCATTATTGCGTGTTCCCTACTCCTTTATGGTGCCTATATTCGGTGGACGCCGTTGGACAGTTTTTAGTACCGCGATTCTGATTATTCCTTGCGTCTGGCTCGGTATTGCTGTGCAAAATCCGAATACTCCTTTTGGGATATTTATTGTTATTGCTTTGCTCTGTGGTTTTGCTGGCGCGAACTTTGCTTCGAGTATGGGAAATATCAGTTTTTTCTTCCCGAAAGCCAAACAAGGCAGTGCATTAGGGATTAATGGCGGGTTGGGGAATTTAGGCGTCAGCGTGATGCAATTGGTTGCGCCGCTGGTG
Organism: Escherichia sp. E4930; assembly: GCF_005845405.1. Taxonomy (NCBI): domain Bacteria; kingdom Pseudomonadati; phylum Pseudomonadota; class Gammaproteobacteria; order Enterobacterales; family Enterobacteriaceae; genus Escherichia; species Escherichia sp. E4930. Next base: position 120,294 of record NZ_VCDZ01000016.1, read on the forward strand.
ATTTTTGTACCTGTATTTGCTTTTCTTGGCGTCAATGGCGTACCGCAGGCCGATGGTTCTGTGATGTCGCTGGCGAATGCCGCATGGATTTGGGTACCGCTACTGGCGATTGCCACTATCGCCGCCTGGTCAGGGATGAATGATATTGCCAGTTCACGTGCGTCAATTGCTGACCAGTTGCCCGTTTTGCAACGGTTGCATCTGTGGCTACTGAGTCTGCTCTATCTCGCTACCTTTGGCTCGTTTATCGGTTTTTCCGCCGGATTTGCCATGTTGGCAAAAACACAGTTCCCGGATGTGAATATTCTGCGCCTGGCGTTCTTTGGCCCATTTATCGGTGCCATCGCGCGGTCGGTGGGTGGTGCTATTTCCGATAAATTTGGCGGCGTTCGGGTGACGTTGATCAACTTCATTTTTATGGCGATTTTCAGCGCCCTGCTGTTCCTTACCCTACCTGGCACGGGTTCCGGCAATTTCATCGCATTTTACGCTGTGTTTATGGGGTTATTCCTTACCGCGGGTTTGGGAAGTGGTTCTACTTTCCAGATGATCGCTGTCATCTTTCGCCAGATAACGGTTTATCGCGTCAAGATGAAAGGCGGCAGCGATGAACAGGCCCAGCGAGAAGCAATCACTGAAACGGCGGCGGCGCTGGGCTTTATTTCGGCCATCGGCGCGGTGGGCGGCTTCTTTATTCCACAAGCATTTGGCATGTCGCTCAATATGACCGGCTCGCCAGTGGGCGCAATGAAAGTGTTTTTAATCTTTTACATCATCTGTGTGCTGCTGACCTGGCTGGTTTATGGTCGGCGGAAGTTCAGCCAAAAATAAGAGATCGATGCCTGATGTACAACCGTGTCGCATCCGACAAGGCATCAGATCCCAAATCATTCCTGGAGCAGGAGTCATGTCATGAGTAAACTTTTGGATCGCTTTCGCTACTTCAAACAAAAGGGCGAAACCTTTGCCGATGGTCACGGACAGGTGATGCATAACAACCGCGACTGGGAAGATAGCTATCGCCAGCGTTGGCAATTCGACAAAATCGTGCGTTCCACCCACGGCGTTAACTGTACTGGCTCCTGTAGCTGGAAAATCTACGTTAAAAATGGCCTGGTGACCTGGGAAATCCAACAGACCGACTACCCGCGCACTCGCCCTGACCTGCCCAATCATGAACCCCGCGGCTGCCCGCGTGGCGCAAGTTACTCCTGGTATCTTTACAGCGCTAACCGCCTGAAATACCCGCTAATTCGTAAACGACTGATTGAACTTTGGCGCGAAGCCCTTAAACAGCACAACGATCCAGTACTGGCGTGGGCATCGATTATGAATGACCCGCAAAAGTGCCTGAGCTACAAACAAGTGCGTGGGCGCGGCGGCTTTATCCGCTCCAACTGGCAGGAACTAAACCAGCTGATTGCCGCTGCTAACGTCTGGACCATCAAAACCTATGGCCCGGATCGCGTTGCCGGATTCTCACCGATTCCGGCAATGTCGATGGTTTCTTACGCCGCCGGAACACGTTATCTGTCGCTGCTTGGCGGCACCTGTTTAAGTTTCTACGACTGGTATTGCGACCTGCCTCCCGCCTCGCCAATGACCTGGGGCGAGCAAACCGACGTGCCGGAATCCGCAGACTGGTATAACTCCAGCTACATCATCGCCTGGGGATCTAACGTACCGCAGACGCGCACGCCAGACGCTCACTTCTTTACTGAAGTGCGCTACAAAGGCACCAAAACTATCGCCATTACCCCTGACTACTCGGAAGTAGCAAAACTGTGCGACCAGTGGCTGGCGCCAAAGCAAGGCACTGATAGCGCGCTGGCGATGGCAATGGGCCATGTGATTTTAAAAGAGTTTCATCTCGATAATCCCAGCGACTACTTTATCAACTACTGCCGCCGCTACAGCGACATGCCGATGCTGGTAATGCTGGAACCACGTGAAGATGGCAGCTACGTTCCCGGGCGCATGATCCGCGCGTCTGACCTGGTGAATGGACTGGGCGAAAGCAACAATCCGCAGTGGAAAACCGTGGCGGTTAATACCGCAGGTGAACTGGTGGTGCCGAACGGTTCGATTGGTTTCCGCTGGGGAGAAAAAGGCAAATGGAATCTGGAATCCATTGCCGCCGGTACGGAAACCGAATTGTCGTTAACCCTGCTCGGTCAACACGACACCGTTGCAGGCGTGGCCTTCCCCTACTTTGGCGGCATTGAAAATCCGCACTTTCGCAGCGTAAAACACGATCCTGTCCTGGTGCGCCAGCTGCCGGTGAAAAATCTGACGCTCGCCGATGGCAGTGTCTGTCCGGTGGTCAGCGTTTATGATTTGGTACTGGCGAATTACGGCCTCGATCGCGGGCTGGAAGATGAAAGCAGCGCGAAAGATTACGCTGAAATCAAACCGTACACCCCAGCCTGGGGTGAGCAAATTACCGGCGTACCGCGCCAGTATATTGAAACCATCGCCCGCGAATTTGCCGATACCGCCCATAAAACGCATGGGCGCTCGATGATTATCCTCGGTGCAGGCGTCAACCACTGGTATCACATGGATATGAACTACCGTGGGATGATCAATATGCTGATCTTCTGCGGTTGTGTCGGGCAAAGCGGCGGCGGCTGGGCGCACTATGTCGGTCAGGAAAAACTGCGCCCACAAACCGGCTGGTTGCCGCTGGCCTTTGCGCTCGACTGGAACCGTCCACCGCGCCAGATGAACAGCACCTCGTTTTTCTACAATCACTCCAGCCAGTGGCGCTATGAAAAAGTCACCGCGCAGGAATTGCTCTCACCGCTCGCCGACGCCAGTAAATACAGCGGTCATCTGATTGATTTCAACGTTCGCGCCGAACGTATGGGCTGGCTCCCTTCTGCGCCGCAGCTGGGGCGTAACCCGCTATCCCTGAAAGCCGAAGCCGACAAGGCCGGATTATCACCCGCCGAATTTACCGCCCAGGCACTGAAGTCAGGCGAGTTACGCATGGCCTGCGAACAGCCGGACAACGGCAGCAACCATCCGCGTAACCTGTTTGTCTGGCGTTCTAACCTGCTTGGCTCGTCCGGCAAGGGCCACGAGTATATGCAGAAGTATCTGCTGGGTACGGAAAGTGGCATTCAGGGGGAAGAACTTGGACCGACGGAGGGAATCCAACCGGAAGAAGTTGAGTGGCAAACTGCAGCGATTGAAGGCAAGCTCGACCTGCTGGTGACGCTCGACTTCCGTATGTCCAGCACCTGTCTTTTCTCCGATATTGTTCTGCCTACCGCCACCTGGTACGAAAAAGACGATATGAATACCTCGGATATGCATCCGTTTATTCATCCACTTTCTGCGGCGGTCGATCCGGCATGGGAATCACGCAGCGACTGGGAAATCTACAAAGGTATCGCCAAAGCCTTTTCGCAAGTGTGCGTGGGACATCTCGGCAAAGAAACGGATGTTGTGCTGCAACCGTTGTTACACGACTCTCCGGCAGAGCTCTCCCAGCCGTGTGAAGTGCTCGACTGGCGCAAAGGCGAATGCGATCTGATTCCGGGTAAAACCGCGCCGAATATTGTGGCGGTGGAACGCGACTACCCTGCTACCTATGAACGCTTTACCTCGCTCGGGCCACTGATGGATAAACTTGGCAACGGCGGTAAAGGGATTTCGTGGAATACCCAGGATGAAATCGATTTCCTCGGTAAACTCAATTACACCAAGCGTGATGGCCCGGCACAGGGGCGTCCGCTGATTGACACCGCCATTGATGCGTCAGAAGTGATTCTGGCGCTGGCACCGGAAACCAACGGCCATGTGGCGGTCAAAGCGTGGCAGGCGCTGGGCGAAATCACCGGACGCGAACATACCCATCTGGCGCTGCACAAAGAGGACGAGAAGATTCGCTTTCGCGATATTCAGGCGCAGCCGCGTAAAATTATCTCCAGCCCCACCTGGTCCGGTCTGGAAAGCGATCACGTCTCCTACAACGCCGGATACACCAACGTTCATGAGTTAATTCCGTGGCGCACGCTGTCGGGCCGTCAGCAGCTGTATCAGGATCATCCGTGGATGCGTGCCTTCGGTGAAAGTCTGGTGGCTTATCGCCCGCCTATCGATACCCGCAGCGTCAGTGAAATGCGCCAGATCCCGCCAAACGGCTTCCCGGAAAAAGCACTTAACTTCCTGACGCCGCACCAGAAATGGGGCATTCACTCCACCTACAGTGAAAACCTACTGATGCTGACGCTTTCTCGCGGCGGGCCGATTGTCTGGATCAGCGAAACCGATGCCCGTGAACTGACCATTGTCGATAACGACTGGGTGGAAGTGTTTAACGCCAACGGCGCGCTGACTGCCCGCGCGGTGGTCAGCCAACGTGTACCGCCGGGTATGACTATGATGTATCACGCCCAGGAACGCATTATGAATATCCCCGGCTCGGAAGTAACCGGCATGCGCGGCGGCATTCATAACTCGGTCACCCGCGTTTGCCCGAAACCGACGCATATGATTGGCGGTTACGCGCAGCTGGCCTGGGGCTTCAACTACTACGGCACCGTCGGCTCGAACCGCGACGAGTTCATCATGATCCGCAAGATGAAGAACGTTAACTGGCTGGATGATGAAGGTCGCGATCAGGTACAGGAGGCGAAAAAATGAAAATACGTTCGCAAGTCGGCATGGTGCTTAACCTCGACAAATGTATCGGCTGCCATACCTGTTCGGTGACCTGCAAAAACGTCTGGACCGGACGCGAGGGCATGGAGTACGCATGGTTTAACAACGTCGAAACCAAACCGGGCATTGGTTACCCGAAAAACTGGGAAGATCAGGAAGAGTGGCAAGGCGGCTGGGTCCGCGATGTCAACGGTAAGATCCGTCCGCGTCTGGGCAGCAAGATGGGCGTGATTACCAAAATTTTCGCCAACCCGGTCGTCCCGCAGATTGACGATTACTACGAACCTTTCACCTTCGACTACGAACATTTGCATAGCGCGCCGGAAGGTAAACATATTCCTACTGCTCGCCCGCGTTCACTGATTGACGGCAAACGGATGGACAAAGTGATCTGGGGGCCAAACTGGGAAGAACTGCTGGGCGGCGAGTTTGAAAAACGCGCCCGCGACCGCAACTTCGAGGCCATGCAAAAGGAGATGTACGGGCAGTTTGAAAACACCTTCATGATGTATCTACCGCGCCTGTGCGAACACTGCCTCAATCCCAGCTGCGTGGCGACCTGCCCCAGCGGCGCTATCTACAAACGCGAAGAAGATGGCATTGTGCTGATCGATCAGGATAAATGCCGTGGCTGGCGTTTGTGCATTAGCGGTTGTCCGTACAAAAAAATCTACTTCAACTGGAAAAGCGGCAAGTCAGAAAAATGTATCTTCTGTTATCCGCGAATTGAGTCAGGCCAACCCACCGTGTGTTCAGAAACCTGCGTGGGTCGCATCCGGTATCTTGGCGTGCTGCTTTACGACGCCGACCGCATTGAGGAAGCGGCGAGCACCGAGCGTGAAGTTGATCTCTATGAGCGCCAGTGCGAAGTATTCCTCGATCCGCACGATCCCTCAGTGATCGAGGAAGCCCTGAAACAAGGTATCCCGCAAAATGTGATTGAAGCTGCCCAGCGTTCGCCAGTCTACAAAATGGCGATGGACTGGAAACTGGCGCTACCGCTGCACCCTGAATATCGCACCCTGCCGATGGTCTGGTACGTGCCGCCGTTGTCGCCAATTCAGTCTTACGCCGACGCGGGCGGACTGCCGAAAAGCGAAGGCGTGCTGCCCGCCATCGAAAGCCTTCGTATTCCAGTGCAATACCTCGCCAATATGTTGAGTGCCGGCGATACCGGCCCGGTACTGCGGGCGCTAAAAAGGATGATGGCGATGCGCCACTATATGCGCTCACAAACCGTGGAAGGCGTAACGGATACCCGTGCCATCGACGAAGTGGGTTTGAGCGTCGCTCAGGTCGAAGATATGTATCGCTATCTCGCTATCGCCAACTATGAAGATCGTTTTGTCATTCCGACCAGTCATCGTGAAATGGCGGGCGACGCCTTCGCAGAACGCAACGGCTGCGGCTTTACTTTTGGCGACGGTTGCCACGGCTCGGACAGCAAATTCAACCTGTTCAATAGTAACCGGATTGATGCCATCGACATTACCGAAGTACGCAATAAAGCGGAGGGCGAATAATGCAGATCCTCAAAGTGATCGGTCTGTTGATGGAGTATCCGGACGAGCTGTTATGGGAATGCAAGGAGGACGCGCTGGCGTTGATCCGCCGCGACGCGCCGATGCTTACGGATTTCACCCGTAACCTGCTTGACGCGCCGCTGCTGGATAAACAGGCCGAATGGTGCGAAGTGTTTGACCGTGGACGTACCACATCGCTACTGCTGTTCGAACACGTTCATGCCGAGTCCCGTGATCGAGGCCAGGCAATGGTGAACCTGCTGGCGGAGTATGAAAAGGTCGGTCTGCAACTGGATTGTCGGGAACTGCCTGATTATCTGCCGCTGTATCTGGAGTATTTAAGCGTACTGCCGGACGTTCAGGCGAAAGAAGGGTTACTCAACGTTGCGCCGATCCTCGCCCTGCTTGGCGGACGTTTAAAACAACGCGAGGCACCGTGGTATTCGTTGTTTGACGCCCTACTGCATCTGGCGGGAAGTACACTTTCAAGTGACAGTGTCACTAAACAAATTCGCAGCGAAGAGCGCGATGACACCCGTCAGGCGCTGGATGCGGTGTGGGAAGAGGAACAGGTGAAGTTTATTGAAGATAACGCCACGGCGTGTGACAGCTCGCCGCTTAATCAATATCAGCGACGCTTTAGCCAGGATGTCGCACCGCAGTATGTCGACATCAGTGCGGGAGGTGGGAAATGATTCAGTATCTGAACGTCTTTTTTTACGATATCTACCCGTACTTGTGTGGCACGGTTTTTATCCTCGGAAGCTGGTTGCGCTACGATTACGGGCAGTATAGCTGGCGCGCCGCCTCCAGCCAGATGCTGGATAAACGTGGGATGGTGCTGTGGTCGAACTTGTTCCATATCGGCATTCTGGGGATCTTCTTCGGTCATCTGTTTGGCATGTTAACGCCGCACTGGATGTACGCGTGGTTTCTGCCGGTGGCGGTAAAACAGCAGATGGCGATGGTGCTCGGTGGTATTTGCGGTGTATTGACGTTGATTGGCGGTGCGGGGCTGCTGGTGCGTCGTTTAACAAATCCGCGTATCAGGGCGACGTCTTCTGGTGCGGATATCCTGATCCTCGCCATCTTGTTAATTCAGTGCATTCTTGGGTTAACCACCATTCCCTTTTCAGCACAACATCCGGACGGCAGTGAAATGATGAAGCTGGTGGGATGGGCACAAAGCATCGTCACTTTCCAGGGCGGTGCATCGACGCATCTTGATGGCGTAGCTTATATCTTTCGCGTTCATCTGGTATTGGGAATGACTATCTTCCTGCTCTTCCCGTTCACCCGACTGGTGCATGTCTGGAGCGCGCCGTTTGAGTACTTTACTCGTCGGTATCAGATTGTGCGTTCGCGGCGATAATCATTACCCTGGCCGGATAGCCCTTCGCTCTCCGGCCTGTTGCAGGCTATGATAGTTCTCCAGCCACAGGAGAACGTTAATGAAACCGCAGGTTTACCACGTCGATGCTTTTACCTCTCAACCGTTTCGCGGCAATTCTGCCGGTGTTGTTTTCCCTGCCGATAATCTTAGCGAAGCGCAAATGCAACTTATCGCCCGCGAATTAGGGCATTCGGAAACTGCTTTTCTGCTGCACAGCGACGACAGCGATGTGCACATCCGCTACTTTACGCCAACAGTTGAAGTGCCGATTTGTGGTCACGCGACCGTGGCAGCACATTATGTACGTTCGAAGGTATTAGGTTTGGGAAATTGCACCGTCTGGCAAACGTCGCTGGCAGGAAAACACCGCGTGACTATCGAAAAGCACAACGATGATTATCGTATTTCGCTGGAACAAGGTTCTCCTGGCTTTGAGCCACCGCTGGAAGGTGAGACACGTGCGGCGATTATTAACGCGCTTCATCTCACTGAAGACGATATTTTGCCAGGCTTGCCAATTCAGGTCGCAACAACAGGACACTCAAAAGTGATGATTCCGCTGAAAACAGAAGTGGATATCGACGCCCTTTCGCCTGACCTTGCTGCGCTGACCGCTATCAGTAAACAGATTGGCTGCAATGGTTTCTTCCCGTTCCAGATCCGCCCAGGCAAAAATGAAACTGATGGTCGCATGTTCTCGCCTGCGATTGGTATTGTGGAAGATCCGGTGACCGGCAATGCCAATGGTCCGATGGGTGCATGGTTGGTATATCACAACGTATTGCCCCACGATGGCAGCATGTTGCGTGTTAAAGGCCATCAGGGGCGCGCATTGGGTCGTGATGGAGTGATTGATGTAACGGTGACAATTCGTGATAACCAGCCGGAGAGTGTCACCATTTCTGGCACGGCGGTGATTCTTTTCCATGCTGAATGGGCAATTGAACTCTGAAAGCGTTGCAATAGATGGCAGAAAAACAAATTGCCTGATGCGCTTCGCTTATCAGGCCTACAACCGCCGGATAAGGCGTTTACGCCGCATCCGGCACTCTGGCACAAACTATTTCCCCGCCTCCGGATGCGTATCAAACGCTGCCATCACCTGCGCCAGCTCATCCACAGTAAACCCATGTTTCGCATCATCCACACCCAGTCCAAACTGCTCCTGCATCACGGCATACAACGACGCCGCATCTGGCAAATTCTGCTGCTCTGCTACGTGACCATTTTCATAATGGGTGAAATGAAAATTGGTCAGTGTCAGCTTGCCACCGTCCGGCAAATGGCGGCACATTAACAAATGATGGCGAAAATGCGATTGTGGCCAGTGCGCCGACCAGAAATTACCCATCACATAATCGCTTTGTTGCTGCTCGCAGAGATCAAAACGGTACATCGACTGCCAGTGCTGATGATGATTAAACTGCAAAACCCAGTCGTCCCCTTCCTGTAACAGCCGATATTCGCCATGTGGCGTTGTTTGCGCGATATCCGGCACTAAACGGATTGGCGCGGTCAGCGTCTGACCACCAAAACCAACGTCGGCAATCCATTGTTCACCTTCCAGTTCTACTAACAACAGACGGTGCGTGCGCGGCGGTAAGGATGGTGGATTAGATAACACTACGCGCCCTAACAGACTACGTACATGAAAACCCAGCTCGCGTAATACCCGCTCAAACACGCCATTCTGTTCAAAGCAATAACCGCCACGCCGGGCGAACACCAATTTCTCTTCCAGAGATTGATCATCAAGCTGCATTTCCCTCGGCAGCAGTACATCAAGATTTTCAAATGGAATGGTGCAATTGTGTTTCAGGTGTAATGCACGAAGCGTATCGATATTGACCGCAGCAGCTCCCGACCAGTTAATGCGGGCAAAATAATGATTCAGAATGGGCGTCATCAGGCGTTTCCGTTAGTGGTTTTATCAACTTATAACCTGGAATAGACGCCGCACAGGCTATTTTGTGCGATCGCGGACATGCATCACGTTCGCAAATCGCCGATCCCGTTAATTTCGTTGCTTATTGCGTTACGAGCTACGCTTTTAAAATACCCTTCATAGCGAGGCGATACCGTGAGCCGATTCATCCCCGTCAAATTACACCATGCCAGCCGTCTGTTAAATCATGGCCCTACTGTCCTGATCACCAGTTTAGATGAGCAATCCCAGCGGCGTAACATTATGGCTGCGGCCTGGTCGATGCCGGTGGAGTTTGAACCTCCACGCGTGGCGATTGTAGTAGATAAATCGACATGGACGAGGGAGTTGATTGAACGTAACGGTAAATTTGGCATCGTTATCCCGGGCGTTGCAGCGACTAACTGGACGTGGGCAGTGGGAAGTGTATCTGGGCGTGAAGAAGATAAATTTAATTGCTATGGCATTCCGGTGGTGAAAGGTCCGGTGCTTGGTTTGCCACTTGTTGAAGAGAAATGTCTGGCGTGGATGGAGTGCCGATTGCTACCAGCGACTTCTGCGCAGGAGAAATACGACACGCTGTTTGGCGAAGTGGTATCAGCAGCGGCAGACGCACGGGTATTTGTCGAAGGCTGCTGGCAGTTTGATGATGATAAGCTCAATACGCTACATCATTTAGGTGCTGGCACGTTTGTTACCAGCGGCAAGCGTGTTACGGCTGGCTAAGCATTACATGCTGTAACCAGGTTTCTTTATCAAGGCATCCATTTGGGGCGCGATTTCGGCGTCCCAGATAGCTTGCCATGATTCTGGTTGAATCTGCTGTAGCGCAATGCTTATCGAACTGTCTTTACTGTTCAGATGGCGAATAATAACGTCGGTAATATCTGCAGCAAGCGCTGCTTTTTGTTGTTCGTCCAGTTCACGCGGAAAACATTTAATGTCTATGTGCGGCATGATTGTGCTCCTTTTGAAAGATGTCAGTAAAATTAACACACGTTGTGAATGTCGTGTGTCCGGTAATGCGTTTTTACGGCAATAATGCCTACTTGAAATTGTACATATTTGTACTACACCCTTTTAAATAAAGCGCCAACGAAAACGTTAACTTGCAGAATATATTCTTCGCCAACATGCCATTAAGAAAACACCAAGTTCCCGGCTTGCCAATTTGTTAACGCCCATTATAGTTATTCTTGCCCTCACTAAAAATTTTCATCCGTAATTACCCTCAATAAAAATCCATTCTGGAGACACTTAAGATGCAGCTTAATCATATTGTTAAAAGTCTGCTAATAACGGGATTATTCACCACCAGTTCCTTACCTCTCCTCGCGGCGGAAGCCCCTAAAAACGCCACCGCAGCCACGCAGCAAGCAAACAATTTACTCTATAACCAGTTGCCGTTTTCCGATAACACTGACTTTACTGATGCCCATAAAGGTTTTATTGCCCCTATTCCTCAGGACGTGATTAAGGGCGAACAAGGAAATGTTATATGGGATCCACAACAATACGCTTTTATCAAAGAAGGCGATAAAGCCCCTGATACGGTGAATCCAAGTTTATGGCGTCAGGCGCAACTGATAAATATCAGCGGATTATTTGAAGTGACTGAAGGTGTCTATCAGATTCGTAACCTTGATTTATCAAATATGACCATCATTGAAGGCAAAGAGGGTATTACCGTCGTTGATCCACTTGTTTCAGCAGAAACAGCCAAAGTTGGGATGGATCTCTATTACAAAAATCGCGGCCAGAAACCGGTAGTGGCGGTTATCTACACACACAGTCATGTCGATCACTACGGTGGTGTTCGCGGCGTAATTGATGAAGCTGACGTTAAATCAGGCAAAGTTAAAATCTATGCGCCAGCCGGATTTTTGGAGGAGGCCGTTTCCGAAAATATTATGGCTGGCAATGTGATGAGCCGACGAGCCAGTTATATGTATGGCAACTTATTGAAACCTGATGTTAAAGGCCAGGTCGGCGCGGGACTGGGAACAACCACTTCAGCAGGAACGGTCACGTTAATTGCTCCTACTAACTACATCACCAAAACCGGGCAAAAAGAAACTATTGACGGGTTGACCTATGATTTTCTGATGGCGCCGGGTTCCGAAGCGCCTTCTGAAATGCTGTGGTTTATTGAAGAAAAGAAACTGATCGAAACCGCTGAAGACGTCACGCACACCCTTCATAACACCTATTCGCTGCGCGGAGCTAAAATTCGCCAACCGCTGCCGTGGTCAAAATACATTAACGAAGCACTCAATTTATGGGGTGATAAAGCCGAGATTATTCTCGCTCAACATCACTGGCCAACCTGGGGCAACGATAACGTGGTCAAACTGCTTAAAAGCCAGCGTGATTTGTATCGTTACATCAATGATCAAACTCTGCGTATGGCAAATCAGGGGATGACCCGTGATGAAATTGCCGCAAACTTTAAACTGCCCTCTTCACTGGCTAACACCTGGGCGAATCGCGGCTATTATGGTTCGGTGAGCCATGACGTAAAAGCAACTTATGTGCTTTATCTCGGCTGGTTTGATGGTAACCCCGCAACGCTTGATGAACTGCCACCAGAAGAAGGCGCAAAGAAATTTGTCGAGTATATGGGCGGTGCTGATGCCATTTTACAAAAAGCCAAACAGGATTATGACCAGGGTAATTTCCGCTGGGTTGCTCAGGTTGTCAGTAAGGTGGTGTTTGCGGATCCAAACAACCAGGCAGCGAGAAATCTGGAAGCTGATGCGCTTGAGCAGTTAGGCTATCAGGCTGAATCTGGGCCGTGGCGTAATTTCTATCTCACTGGCGCACAGGAATTGCGTAACGGCGTACAAAAATTACCAACACCAAATACTGCCAGCCCTGACACTGTGCGTGCAATGACGCCAGAGATGTTCTTTGATTATCTTGCCGTCCATATTAATGGTGAGAAAGCGGCAGACGCCAAAGCCGTGTTGAATTTCGATTTTGGTGAGGATGGCGGCACCTATAAAGTGGAGCTTGAAAATGGTGTTCTCAATCATAGCGCTGGTGTAGAGGCTTCGGATGCTGATGCCACTATCACTCTGTCTCGTGATGTATTGAACAAAATTGTATTGAAAGAAGAGACGCTGAAAGAAGCCACAGACAAAGGAGATGTCAAAATTACTGGCAATGCGGAAAAACTCAACGAGCTGTTAGATTATATGGATAATTTTGAGTTTTGGTTCAATATAGTGACACCATAAACTCAGTATAAATTGGGCAGGTTTCCTGCCCTTTTCTGGTTATAAGAAATGGTTTCTGATAAAAGAAAAAACGCCCATTGTTCGTGGAAAAATCGCCAGGATATGGTTATTCGCGGAATGTCGATTAGCCTGCCGTGGTTTGCCTTGATTAACATCTGTTTTTCATCGATGATTTTGCTGCGTGGTATTTTGTTTAATGAAGACATGACTTCAGGGTTTAATGAGAAAAACCTTGTACATACTATTGATATTTCATCTTTCGGCATTCTACTGATTAGTGGCCTTTTATTGCTCATCTCCCGAAAAAAAGTGCTGTATATTCAGCAACTATTGGTCATTCTCAGCCTGTTATGGTCATGGTGTTGCTTTTATTTCATTGCACACTGGACGTTACCTTTTGCTTATCCTCTGTGTGTATTATTAATGCTTAGTGCCGTTGTTGCGCTGTATTTTCACACGCCATCATTACTCGCATTTATCACTCCATTATGGTTTAGCATCCCGTTAGCCAGTCTTGTTCTCAATCAGCATGTGAATGTTCATTTCGCTGTTATCTGGAGCCTTTTTTCACTGGCGCTATATGGGGGGCGACTTATTTTATTACGTTGGTTTGAAGAAGCATGGCAACAAAACAAGTACAACAACCAGTTAATTAATCGCCTCGATGCATTAGCCCATCGCGATCCCTTAACTGGGATAGCAAACCGACGTGCAATGAACAGTATCTTACACGACGCGATAGATAACGGCGGGTCATTTGCTCTCATTATGTTGGATGTTGATTTTTTTAAACGCTACAACGACACCTACGGGCACCCAGCGGGCGATAAATGTTTGATACAAGTTGCCGACGCCCTGCAACGCGCAATACGCCAGCCTGAAGACATAGTCGCTCGTTATGGTGGCGAAGAGTTTGCCATCCTACTTTTTAATGCAACATTGCCGGAAGCTGAGGCGGTAGCAGCCAGAGTGAAGCAAGAACTTAAACTGGCAGCTATCCCGCATCAGGCATCTGCTGTTAGTGCATTTGTTACGGTTAGTCAGGGGATTGCCTGTTCTGCTCCCGCAAAAACGGCTGAACAAATTGTTTCAGATGCCGACGCCGCGTTATACCGGGCGAAAGAAAATGGGCGAAATCGATGGGCTTTATAAGCATTAGGGGACTGGCCAGATTACGTCTCTCCGCTCTTAACAAGGGCTGACGGGTGATAATATTTGTTTATAGTGATCTTCCCGAAGACCAGACTGTGCAGCATCCGTCCCAATCTGTCGTAACTGAAGCAGATAATCTCCGGTGCGTTCGTTTCCCCGGCATCTGACCGCTGGTGAACACCACTTCCGTGACCACGTTCAGCGAGTGGTCACGGTACGCCTGGCGCATCCATCCGACTCTACCCGTCGTGCTGCCAGCGCAGCATCTGCCCAACCGCAGCGACACGCCGGTGATCAAAATCAGCGCCAAATGGCTGAGGGAAGCGGGATTTGAGATCGGCACGGGCGTTACCGTGAAGCTCCCGGAAGGCTGCCTGATCCTGCTTGCGGATAACAACGAAGTACAGGGACTGCTCAGGGAACTTTATCAGGTTAAACAGGTGGTGAAGGGGATGCGGGACGGGATGTTTAGTGTGCTGAACGAGAGTTAAATAATAAAAAGCCGGGAAGATCTTATCTTTCCCGGCCATCTTGCCATACATTAATTATTTATGAATATAATATAACTGAACATCATATTCATTATCACTTAAAACTATTAGTCGATCAGGAGATGTAAATGCTAATAAAAGATCATATGTTTCATTTATCGAAAACAAACTCAATATGAAATTTGAAAAAAATTCGACATGAAGAGATATGCAAACCTCTCCATTATAGAATATATTGCAAAGAATATCTTTTTTCACATTCAGTGTACTTTCAACATCTCTCGCTAGATCATTAATATTTAAAGGTAAATTGAAAACTTTCCGTTCAATAATATTATTGGTTTTATTTATTGCCATTAGCATTTCTCGATGCCACATGAAGTCATTTTTACGTAAGAATGATACATCAAAGGAAGTGACACCATTTAATTTAGATGCATAATCTTTTGCTCTAATTAAATTTAATTTATCTTCAAGACTAATTTTCATAATATATATGATGATCCTTAGTTGCAGGGTCATTGATTTTCTGATATCTATCACTTTTGAAATCGTATGTTCTAGGATCAGCGCCCGGTTTAGGTTGTCCTGCATGTGCGTGAGGGCCAAGTGCCCTGGGATCTGCCGTATGCTCGACTACAACTTTTTTATGTCCGTAGGCATCTGTATATTCATAATATCGCCCATGAGACCCTAAATCTTCTGAATATTTATAATTTGTTTGTCCCCTTCTTCTAGGATCATTTCCAACTGTCCATTGCCTATTAGGTTGCTGTGAACGAGGTATGCCCGCAGGGCAAGATTACGAAAGCCCGCTCCCCGCAAGGACTGACGCGAGATAGTTTCTGTCCATGGCTGCTTTTCGCATCTTACGTCTTAACCCTGCCTTGAATACCTTATCATTCGTCAAAATATTAATAGCAATGTGCCGTATCCCTGAAAATAATTCTGCTGCATTTCCTCTTCTTATTTTGCAGTCGTCTTCATTCATTACCACGTCCAGACGCCAGTGCAGCTTATTCTCCACGTGCCAGTGATTTAGGATCGCTGTGGCGAACTTCTCAGCGGTTAAATCAGCAGAACTGATATAATATCTGACCGTCATTTCTGGCTCTTTCTTTTGTTCTGCTATTATGGACCGAAAGGAGACTGCCACGCATAATTTCTTCAGCCCTTTCCATTCAAACGTGAAATCAATAAGTTCATCAGGGACATCGCAAACAATATGAAGACGGATCTCTTCTCTGCCGTGACTCTTTTCACTAATTGCGTAACTGTCATGCTCTGGATTATTTAATTCTTTCAGCGGAAATTTTTCCTCAAAGGCTTTATTTAGCCGCCCCTGGTTTCCTTTTACAGCGAATAAATAATCACCTCC
>NZ_VCDZ01000017.1:0-129321 GCF_005845405.1 Escherichia sp. E4930
TCGCCGTTGCCTGATGCGACGCTTGCCGCGTCTTATCAGGCCTACAACGATACAAACGTAGGTCAGATAAGGCGTTTACGCCGCATCCGACTGCCGTTGCCTGATGCGACGCTTACCGCGTCTTATCAGGCCTACAACGATACAAACCGTAGGTCGGATAAGGCGTTTACGCCGCATCCGACATGTTTTCCCTCAAATTAGAACAACAGCGCCAGCCCGCCGACAATCACGCCTGACACTGCCACCATCGCCCCCGTCAGCCATAAGGCTTTCGCCGGGAACGCTTTGCGCAGCATTATCAACGACGGCAAACTTACCGCTGGAAGCGTCATCAACAATGCCAGCGCCGGAGCAGTTCCCATACCTGCCAGCATCATCGTTTGTACAATCGGAATTTCTGCTGCCGTCGGAATGACAAACAAGCATCCCGCTACCGCCATCGCCACCACCCACATCAGGCTGTTATCGACAGCGCCATCGGCATGGGGGAATAACCAGACGCGAGCGGCACCCAACGCCAGTACTGCAAGGATATAAACCGGGATCGTACTCCAGAAAAGCGTCCATAGCGCCCTGCCCCAGCGGCTAAAAAACCCGCCCTGCGATTCCGGCATGTCAATTTCGACTGGCATCTGCGTTTGCGGTGTTTCACGCACCCATTTTTGCACCAGCGTCGCAATCAGCAACACCATCACCAGCCCCGCCACCAGACGAATCGCGGCAAAGCCCCAGCCAAGGACAAACCCCATAAACACCAGCGTCGCCGGGTTTAACAACGGATTGCCCATCCAGAATGCCAGCGCACCGCCCATCGACACCTGTTGGCGACGCATTCCCGCCGCGACCGGAGCCGCACAGCAGGTACACATCATGCCCGGCAGCGAAAACAGCGTTCCCAGCAGCGTGCCGCGAAAGCGCGATTGCCCAAGCGTACGCAGCAGCCAGTCACGCGGGATCAGCACCTGAATCAACGAGCCGAGGATCACCCCCAGCACCGCCGCTTTCCATACCGCGAGGAAATAGATCATCGCGTAATCCCACGCCGCCTGCCACGGATTAGCATCCGCCTGCGCAAGGATAGATTTACCGATACTGTGGGTTTCAGCGGCAGTAAAGGCTTTGCCGTAGTAAGGTTGCCATTTCACATACCAGAGACCGGCAATGACAACGAGAAAGAAAAGCGCGGGTTTCCACCACTGAATGGGCGTTGCCGCCTGAGATGAAGACTGACCAGTCATAGCATTCCCCAGGAATAAGTTATGATAATTGAGCGCGTGAATATTACGCTCACTATCAATTCTTGGGAATAATTATTCAGCTCTTTTGCGTAATTCTGAAGAGCTTAAAATAGTCACACCTTCATGCTCGGGCCGCATCGCCTCTGCCAGCATGACCCGCGCCACGTCTCTCGCATCAATGGATTTCCAGTTACCGGGTAACAAACGGAACAGCGGCGCAAAAAGCGTTTCGTTCATCCGCTGTTTGCTACGATCGCCCAGTAACATCGACGGGCGAGCAATGGTCAATTTCGGCCAGTTCTGGGCGATTAATGCTTCTTCCATCTCCCCTTTGACGCGGTTATAGAAAAACGGCGAGTGGGGATTAGCGCCCATAGCACTAACCACCAGCATATGCTGCGCGCCCAGTCGCCGCCCGGTTAATGCGGTATCCACTACCAGCGTGTAATCGGCATGAATAAACGCCTCTTTGCTCCCCGCTTCTCGCCGCGTGGTGCCGAGACAACAAAACACAATGTCAATGGGATCGGTGACCTGCGCCAGCGCGTCGGTCAGTTGCGGGTCATGGGGATTAAACACCCCTGGCATATCGCCCAACGGACGTCGCGTCGGCGCGGCTATGGCGTTAACTTTCGGTTCGTTAATCAACATCCGCAGCAGGTGACCGCCCACCAGCCCCGTTGCGCCTGTAATCAGTACCTGACTCATCTTCGCTCCTTTACAGAATTGTCCGCCTTGCGCTCCCTGGTACATGCACCAGGCTTAATAGTCTACGAGGTAATTATCCCCGATCGTGAGAAATTCGCCTCATCCAATGCAACAACGCGGAGGAAACATGAGTAAGAAGATTGCCGTTTTAATCACTGATGAATTTGAGGATTCAGAATTCACTTCACCCGCAGACGAGTTCCGCAAAGCCGGACACGAAGTGATTACCATTGAAAAACAAGCGGGTAAAACGGTGAAAGGCAAAAAAGGAGAAGCCAGCGTGACCATCGATAAATCCATCGATGAAGTGACGCCAGCGGAGTTTGATGCCCTGCTGCTACCGGGCGGTCATTCACCAGATTATCT
This sequence comes from Escherichia sp. E4930, assembly GCF_005845405.1. Lineage (NCBI taxonomy): Bacteria > Pseudomonadati > Pseudomonadota > Gammaproteobacteria > Enterobacterales > Enterobacteriaceae > Escherichia > Escherichia sp. E4930. The sequence continues at coordinate 2,313 of NZ_VCDZ01000017.1, forward strand.
GCGTGGCGACAACCGTTTTGTCACCTTTACCCGAGATTTTGTGAATAGCGGCAAACCTGTTTTCGCCATCTGTCACGGCCCGCAGTTGCTGATCAGCGCCGATGTAATTCGGGGACGCAAACTGACCGCAGTAAAACCGATTATTATTGATGTTAAAAACGCGGGCGCGGAATTTTACGATCAGGAAGTGGTGGTCGATAAAGATCAGCTGGTTACCAGCCGGACGCCGGACGATCTGCCAGCGTTTAACCGCGAGGCGTTACGCCTGCTCGGTGCCTGAGCCGCGTAGCCAGACCAGTTTTTTACCAAAGCCCAGCGTGTTGTCGGTGAATTTGATTTCATCGAGCCGGATTTCCCACACCGGGGCCGACAGCATTCTGGCAACCGGAAAGCGACGATTGTACGCCTTGCGCGCAAGGTCGCTTTCCTCACCTTCCAGCCTGCGGATCTCGCCTTTAAACTGCACACCGCGAATTAACGCTACCGTTTTCGGCTGACCGTTTACCGTTCCGGCCACCGCCGCCTGCGGCCCGCTCATCTGCGCATGACGCGTTTTTTCTTCCGTCAAAATGTAGAAGGCGACTTTCTGCGCATCAAAAAGATAAAAGGCATTGGCGCACCACAGTTCCCCTTCCTGCTGCACACACCAGGTGACAACATGTTGTTTTGCCAGCCAACGGCTGATGGCGGTGAGTGTTTCCATTGCTGTTCTCTTTTATACTGTGGGCCAGACCTTAACATGTGACGCAGACGATGACACCCTGGTTTCTTTACTTGATCCGTACCGCCGACAATAAGCTTTATACCGGGATCACCACGGATGTCGAACGCCGCTATCAGCAGCACCAAAGCGGCAAAGGGGCGAAAGCACTGCGCGGGAAAGGTGAACTAACGCTGGCGTTTTCCGCGCCAGTGGGCGATCGTTCGCTGGCGTTACGGGCGGAATATCGCGTTAAGCAACTGACCAAACGGCAAAAAGAGCGTCTGGTAGCGGAAGGCGCAGGGTTTGCAGAACTGTTGAGCAGCCTGCAAACCCCAAAGATTAAAAGCGATTGAAATGCTCGTGATACTCAACCAGACCGGTTACGCCATTCAGCGCGTCATCCGCTAAACGATGTACCTGGAAGGCGCTTTCAGTGCCCGGCCAGCGGCAACGCAGATCGTGATGCGCCGCCAGTTCAAAGCCAAAACGGCTGTACAGCGCCGGATCGCCCAGCGTCACCACTGCGGCATAGCCAAACTCATTAAGCGAATCGAGTCCTTCATAGACCAGTTGGCGTGCCAGCCCCTGTCCACGGTATTTTTCATCAACCGCCAACGGAGCCATGCCGACCCATTGCAGGTCTTCGCCCTGCACATCAACCGGACTAAATGCCACATAGCCAATGACCTGACCTTCGTCATCTGTCGCCACCAGCCCCAGCGTCAGAAAGCCATCTTCACGCAGATCGTGAACCAGCTTCGCTTCCGCATCACTTTCGAATGAACGACGCAGCAGGGCATCAATACCCGGCGCATCAATGGGAATTTCTACTCGAATTAGCATGGTTCACCTACCGATGTCTGTTTGGTTTCAGGCGCGGTTTTCATTCCCGCCTCAACAAAATCCGCCAGTTGCAGCAGCATCATACGTAAGGCTTTCGGCATCTGCTCCAGTTCAATGGCGTCCATCAGGTTTTTCACATACAGCCCCAGCTCCGTATCGCCTTCAATCATCAGCCGACGCTGGAAGAAGAGCGTGTCTGGATCTTGTTTACGCGCCGCAATCATCAGCAGATCGCTGGCGTCGGCACTAAAACTCACATCAGCTTGCGCGTTCTGGCTGACCACCAGTTTGCCATTCACCACCGAGGTAAACCATTGCAGGTCAATATCACGCACATGAATACTTAACCAGCGGCCTTCAAGAAACTCCAGCTCGCCGTCGTCCAGCGCCTGACGGAATTGCCAGCTTAAGACCTGCTCAAGAACCTGGCGTTTAAGCGCAAATGGCGTCAGTTTTACCGGTACACTCAACAGAGATGGCCCCAAATGCACAATGCGGGAACGCAGTTTATCCAACACGAGTTTTACTCCCTGCTTCAACAATCATCCTATTTTGCCATATTGGAAAAATAACATAGCGGTATAAATCAACAATTCCATATGAAATTGCAGCTACCACCAATACAACTTTAACTGCCTTAAATCAAAAATTGTCGCAGCAGGGTTAACTAAAATCCCAGTTCGTTAACATTTTTGCGCTTTGACTGCGCAACCTTCAGGAAAAATTATGGAGCTGCTCTGCCCTGCCGGAAATCTCCCGGCGCTTAAGGCGGCCATCGAAAACGGCGCAGATGCTGTTTATATCGGGCTAAAAGATGATACTAATGCCCGCCACTTCGCCGGCCTTAACTTTACCGAGAAAAAATTGCAGGAAGCGGTGAGTTTTGTTCATCAACATCACCGCAAACTTCACATCGCAATTAACACTTTTGCGCATCCGAACGGTTACGCCCGTTGGCAGCGCGCCGTGGATATGGCGGCGCAGCTGGGTGCCGACGCGCTGATCCTCGCCGACCTCGCCATGCTGGAGTACGCCGCCGAGCGATACCCGCATATTGAGCGTCACGTATCGGTGCAGGCTTCGGCGACCAATGAAGAGGCGATTAACTTTTATCATCGCCATTTTGACGTTGCTCGCGTGGTGCTGCCGCGCGTGTTGTCGATTCATCAGGTAAAACAACTGGCGCGTGTTACCCCTGTACCGCTGGAAGTGTTCGCTTTCGGCAGCCTGTGCATTATGTCGGAAGGGCGTTGCTATCTGTCGTCGTATCTGACGGGGGAATCGCCCAACACCGTGGGCGCGTGTTCTCCGGCCCGCTTCGTGCGCTGGCAACAAACGCCGCAGGGGCTGGAATCCCGCCTGAACGAAGTGCTGATCGACCGTTATCAGGACGGCGAAAACGCAGGTTATCCGACGTTGTGTAAAGGGCGTTATCTGGTGGACGGCGAGCGTTATCACGCGCTTGAAGAACCAACCAGTCTCAATACCCTGGAACTGCTGCCGGAGTTAATGGCGGCGAATATTGCTTCGGTGAAAATTGAAGGCCGCCAGCGTAGCCCGGCGTATGTCAGCCAGGTGGCGAAAGTCTGGCGTCAGGCTATCGACCGTTGTAAGGCCGATCCGCAAAACTTCATACCGCAAAGCGCGTGGATGGAAACGCTCGGGTCGATGTCCGAAGGCACGCAAACCACTCTTGGCGCGTATCACCGTAAATGGCAGTGAGAAAAGCAATGAAATATTCCTTAGGGCCAGTGCTGTGGTACTGGCCAAAAGAGACGCTGGAAGAATTTTATCAGCAGGCCGCCGCCAGCAGCGCCGACGTGATTTATCTTGGTGAAGCAGTATGCAGCAAGCGCCGGGCAACTAAAGTTGGTGACTGGCTGGAGATGGCAAAATCGCTCGCCGGAAGTGGCAAGCAGATTGTGCTCGCCACGCTGGCGCTGGTGCAGGCATCCTCCGAACTGGGCGAACTGAAACGCTATGTTGAGAACGGTGAGTTTCTGATTGAAGCCAGCGATCTCGGCGTGGTGAATATGTGCGCTGAGCGCAAACTGCCGTTCGTCGCCGGACATGCGCTGAACTGCTACAACGCGGTGACGCTGAAAATATTGCTTAAACAGGGCATGATGCGCTGGTGTATGCCGGTGGAGCTTTCCCGCGACTGGCTGGTGAATCTGCTTAATCAGTGCGATGAACTGGGCATTCGTAACCAGTTTGAAGTGGAAGTCTTGAGCTACGGTCATCTGCCGCTGGCCTACTCCGCCCGCTGCTTTACCGCGCGTTCGGAAGACCGCCCGAAAGATGAGTGTGAAACCTGCTGCATTAAGTATCCGAACGGGCGCAACGTGCTGTCGCAGGAGAATCAGCAAGTGTTTGTACTCAATGGCATTCAGACCATGAGCGGCTACGTTTACAACCTCGGTAACGAGCTGGCATCCATGCAGGGGCTGGTCGATGTGGTCCGCCTGTCACCGCAGGGTACTGACACTTTCGCGATGCTCGACGCCTTCCGCGCCAATGAAAATGGCGCTGCGCCACTGCCGTTGACGACAAACAGCGATTGTAACGGCTACTGGAGACGGTTGGCGGGGCTGGAGCTGCAAGCCTAAGCAAATAGCTCACTTTGTTAACAACTTTAACTACTCTTTAATGCAGTATTAAAGATTAATCGGTAACAAAGTGAGCTGTTATGACTGATAAAACCATTCCGTTTTCGCTACTCGATCTGGCCCCCATTCCCGAAGGTTCTTCGGCGCGAGAAGCATTCTCCCACTCTCTCGATCTCGCCCGTCTGGCTGAAAAGCGCGGCTATCATCGCTACTGGCTGGCAGAACACCACAATATGACCGGCATTGCCAGTGCTGCAACATCGGTATTGATTGGCTATCTGGCGGCGAATACCACCACGCTGCATCTGGGGTCTGGCGGCGTGATGTTGCCTAACCACTCACCGTTGGTCATTGCCGAACAGTTCGGCACGCTCAATACGCTCTATCCGGGGCGAATCGATTTGGGGCTGGGTCGTGCTCCGGGTAGTGACCAACGGACAATGATGGCGCTACGTCGTCATATGAGTGGCGATATTGATAATTTCCCCCGCGATGTCGCGGAGCTGGTGGACTGGTTTGACGCCCGCGATCCCAATCCGCATGTGCGCCCGGTACCAGGCTATGGCGAGAAAATCCCCGTGTGGTTGCTAGGCTCCAGCCTTTACAGCGCGCAACTGGCGGCGCAGCTTGGTCTGCCGTTTGCGTTTGCCTCACACTTCGCGCCGGATATGTTGTTCCAGGCGCTGCATCTTTATCGCAGCAACTTCAAACCGTCGGCACGACTGGAAAAACCATACGCGATGGTGTGCATCAATATTATCGCTGCTGACAGCAACCGCGACGCTGAATTTCTGTTTACCTCAATGCAGCAAGCCTTTGTGAAGCTGCGCCGTGGCGAAACCGGGCAACTGCCGCCGCCTATTCAAAATATGGATCAGTTCTGGTCACCGTCTGAGCAGTATGGCGTGCAGCAGGCGCTGAGTATGTCGTTGGTAGGTGATAAAGCGAAAGTGCGTCATGGCTTGCAGTCGATCCTGCGCGAAACCGACGCCGATGAGATTATGGTTAACGGGCAGATTTTTGACCACCAGGCGCGCCTGCATTCGTTTGAGCTGGCGATGGATGTTAAGGAAGAGTTGTTGGGCTAATTTTATAACGCCGATTTTCAACGGTGATGCTTGGCAATCGGTGATTTTTTTCGAAGTAATCATAGCCGGGCTTCAACATACGCCAGAAATTATATTCCGGCCATGCTTGCGCCTGGCGCATATTTTCGTCGTTCATCGTAAATGGGAATATATGGACAGGCACGCTCTTCTGCCCGCTCTTTAGCGCCTGCGCCACCAGTTGATAAATCTCTTCAATACCGGCATCGGTCATGGCATAGCAGCCCGCCGAAACACAATTCCCGTGAACCATAATGAAATCACCGGTGTAGCCGTTTGCCCGATCGTAAGCATTCGGATAGCCAATATTAAATGCCAGATGGTAGCGGCTGTTTGGGTTAAGTAACCCTTTGTTGGTGGCATAAAAACCTTCCGGGCTTTTACCATCCCCCTGTTTGTGTTTTGGCCCTAAGCCACCAGACCACGCACATATAATCCAGGTTTTGTAGAGTTCGTAGGGCTTGTTATTGGAGCTTGCCCACAGTTCCAGCTTATCTTCCGCTTTCAAAATACGGATAAATAACTGGTCGCTGGGGTGAATGATTTTTAAAGATGATATGACAGGTTGTTCAACGGGTAGGAAAACATGTTCATCGTGCGGGGTGGGCCAGAAAAATTTTAAAATCAAAGCGATAAACAGGCTCAACAATACAATAGCGAGTAGTCCTTTGCCCCATTTTCGTATTCCGCTTATTCTGACCAAGTTCAAGTATATATTTTCCTATGATATGAAATAGAGGAAAGGTCCAGTTCTGTACTTTTATAAAATAGTAATCGTTTTATCATCACCGAACAGGGATATGAATAAATCGACTTATTACCAGAGAAAATAATCATGAGTGAACCTGCTTCCTTTTTTCTTCACGCACATATTACTGAGAGTAACCTCGAGAAGTTTTTCCATTCACCAGCAACAAATATCAAAGACTATGACGACTGGTTGCCATGGTTTATCGAGAAGCAGCGGTTGTACGGCGATCCTGCAAAAATGCTTAACAATCTTGCAGCTTGTAATTCTGGTGACAGTGTAAAGAATATTTATGCCGAACATATCAACTTTAATAAAGAAACACAGATAGTCACTATGGATCACATATTTCTCTCAGAGAGCTATGAAATCTTCATGCCACTCATGGCCTGTGTGCGGGGAATCGAGAAATTTATTACGCCGGGTGAAAGTAATTTTGCGCTAATTTATTATTACTGGTGGGGTTCGGAGACAGCTATCGCGCTCGAATTTGATGCCAATGGTAGCAGAATAACGGCAAATCCTAAGGCAGAAAATTTAACTATCGCCGATGCTTTTTTTGATGAAAACGGGGAAGCACTCGCTGAAGAACTTTATAATAAACAGGGTTTTATTTGATACGATCTCGCGTATTTGTTCAATATTGCCGGATGAAAACAACTCATCCGGCTCGTGCAATTACTGATACACCGGCAGTAAATTAAAGCTCGATAAAATATGGATCAGTGCGTTACCAACGCCAAACACCAGAATCAGCACGATCATCGGTTTGCCGCCCCAGACGCGGAATTTCGGGCTGCCAAAGCGTTTACGCGATGCGCGGGCCAACAGCGCCGGAACTATTGCCGCCCAGATGGTAGCCGCTAAACCAGCATAACCAATGGCGTACAGGAATCCGTTCGGGAACAGCAGGCCACCCACAACAGGCGGGGCAAAGGTCAGCAACGCTGTTTTCAAACGGCCCATAGCCGAGTCGTCGAAACCAAACAGATCTGCCAGATAGTCAAACAAACCCAGCGTTACGCCAAGGAACGAACTCGCTACCGCAAAGTTTGAGAACACGACCAGCAGAAGGTCCAGACTACGGCTGTTCAGCACGCCGCTTAACGCCTGTACCAGCACATCAATATTGCCGCCCTTCTCAGCGATGCCGATAAACTCCGGACGCGGGATGTTACCCATCGTCGCCAGCAACCAGATGGTATACAGCGCCAGCGCCATCAGCGTACCGTACACCAGGCATTTCACGATGGTTTTCGGATCTTTGCCGTAGTACTTCATCAGGCTCGGCACGTTACCGTGATAACCAAATGATGCCAGACAGAACGGCAGGGTCATCAGCAGATACGGCGCATAAGACGCATTGCTTTCGGCGACGTTGAACAATGTCGCAGGCTGCACATGCCCCAGCAGGCTACCGAAAGTGAGGAAGAAGGTAATAACTTTCGCCCCCAGCACAATCGCCGTCATCCGGCTGACCGCTTTGGTGCTCAACCACACCACAAACGCTACCAGCAATGCAAAACCAAAACCCGCCGCCCGTGCCGGGACGTTTAGTGACATCTCTGCGAAGGTGTGATGCAGAATCGAACCACTGGCAGAAATATAGGCATAGGTCAGGATATAGAGCACAAAGGCAATGGAAATGCCGTTGACCACGTTCCAGCCTTTGCCCAGCAAATCTTTGGTGATGGTGTCAAAACTCGAACCGATTCGGTAATTCAGGTTAGCTTCCAGAATCATCAAGCCGGAATGCAGCATACAGAACCAGGTGAAGATCAGCGCCGCCATTGACCAGAAGAACCACGCCCCGGACATGACCACTGGCAGAGAAAACATCCCTGCGCCAATAATGGTGCCGCCGATAATCACCACGCCGCCAAGCAGCGACGGTGACGTTTGGGTGGTGGTTAGTGTTGCCATGAGGGCTTCTCTCCAGTGAAAAATAGTGCGACTGCGTTGTTATGCATTGCACTGTACCAGTACATGAGTACAAAAGACAGAAAAAAAGCCCCGATTGTTAAAATCGGGGCTGTATATATTATTTTACAGACTGTGTTCGCTGTTCAGCGATGATTACGCATCGCCACCGAAACGACGACGACCGGTAGAGTCATCACGACGCGGTGCGCGGCCTTCACGACGTTCGCCGCTAAAACGACGACCATCACCACGACCACCTTCACGGCGTTCACCGCTGAAGTTACGACCGCCTTCACGACCACCTTCACGACGCTCGCCACTGAAACCACGACCACCGCCACGACGCTCACCACCAGTATGCGGCTGCGCATCGCCCAGTAACTGCATGTTCATTGGCTTGTTGAGAATGCGAGTGCGCGTAAAGTGTTGCAGCACTTCACCCGGCATACCTTTCGGCAGTTCGATGGTGGAGTGAGAAGCAAACAGCTTGATGTTACCGATGTAACGGCTGCTGATGTCGCCTTCGTTAGCAATCGCGCCAACGATATGACGAACTTCAACACCATCATCACGGCCCACTTCAATGCGGTACAGCTGCATATCGCCAACGTCACGACGTTCACGACGCGGACGATCTTCACGGTCGCCGCGCGGGCCACGGTCGTTACGATCGCGCGGACCACGATCATCACGGTCACGGAATTCACGTTTCGGACGCATCGGCGCATCTGGCGGAACAATCAGAGTACGTTCACCCTGTGCCATTTTCAGCAGTGCGGCGGCCAGAGTTTCGAGATCCAGTTCTTCACCTTCTGCAGTCGGCTGAATTTTGCTCAGCAGTGCGCGGTATTGATCCAGATCGCTGCTTTCCAGCTGCTGCTGTACTTTAGCGGCGAATTTTTCCAGACGGCGTTTGCCCAGCAGTTCTGCGTTCGGCAGTTCTACTTCCGGAATAGTCAGCTTCATAGTACGTTCAATGTTGCGCAGCAGACGACGCTCGCGGTTCTCAACGAACAGCAGCGCGCGGCCAGCACGACCCGCACGACCGGTACGACCGATACGGTGAACGTAAGACTCAGAATCCATCGGGATATCGTAGTTAACTACCAGGCTGATACGCTCAACGTCCAGGCCACGGGCCGCAACGTCGGTCGCAATCAGGATGTCCAGACGACCATCTTTCAGGCGTTCCAGAGTCTGCTCACGCAGCGCCTGGTTCATGTCACCGTTCAGCGCGGCGCTGTTGTAGCCGTTACGCTCAAGAGCTTCTGCCACTTCCAGAGTCGCATTTTTGGTACGAACGAAGATAATCGCTGCATCAAAATCTTCCGCTTCCAGGAAACGTACCAGTGCTTCGTTTTTACGCATACCCCAGACAGTCCAGTAGCTCTGGCTGATGTCAGGACGGGTAGTCACGCTGGACTGAATGCGCACTTCCTGCGGCTCTTTCATAAAGCGGCGGGTAATGCGACGAATCGCTTCCGGCATGGTTGCAGAGAACAGAGCGGTCTGATGACCTTCCGGGATCTGCGCCATAATAGTTTCAACGTCTTCGATGAAGCCCATGCGCAGCATTTCGTCAGCTTCATCCAGAACCAGACCGCTCAGTTTAGAGAGGTCCAGAGTGCCACGTTTCAGGTGGTCCAGCAGACGGCCCGGAGTACCGACAACGATCTGCGGCCCCTGACGCAGGGCGCGTAATTGCACGTCATAACGCTGGCCGCCGTACAGGGCAACCACGTTTACGCCGCGCATGTGTTTAGAGAAATCCGTCATTGCTTCAGCAACCTGTACCGCCAGTTCGCGGGTCGGTGCCAGCACCAGAATCTGTGGTGCTTTCAGCTCAGGATCAAGATTCTGCAGCAGAGGTAAAGAGAATGCTGCAGTTTTTCCGCTCCCCGTCTGGGCCATACCCAGAACGTCGCGGCCATTCAGCAGATGTGGAATACACTCTGCCTGAATTGGAGATGGTTTTTCGTAACCCAGATCGTTAAGGGCTTCAAGGATAGGAGCCTTCAGGCCCAGATCTGCAAAAGTGGTTTCGAATTCAGCCATGTAGTACGTGTGCCTCAAAATTAATGGCGGCCAGTCTACATAACTCATCATGAAATTGATCAGCAATTTTCATTGAAAAGTGTGAACCGGCTCAAAGTAGGTGTATTAACGAACAACAACGCCCTCACCCGTTAAGGTGATGGCAATCAAAAAAGATTACGGGCTGATGTGTACGTCAGCTATTGCTGGTCCGATTCTGCCAGGTCATCTTGGTCCTGGCCCAGGAGCGATAATTCCAACAATGCGTATCGGTGCTCAACAAAGTTATGAACGTTGTTGGCAACCGCCAGTTTGAACAGTGCCGTGGCGCTGTCCAAATCCCCCAGACTTAGGTAGTACTTACCTAAATAGAAGTTGGTTTCACTGAGATGCTCAGCGAGCGAGGTGTTATCCGTTGCGTCCGCCTTGAGCCTTTCCATTAACGTTTGTTCGCTAATGTTGCCCAGGTAGAACTCGACAATGTTCCATCCCCACTGTTCCTTGTCCGATTTTTCGAAGTGCTGTTTCAACACTTCTTTAGCCTGCTTCTCATCGAGCTTCTGCTCGGCGAGATAAAGCCACAGACTACGGAAAGGATCATTGGGATCGTCTTGATAAAACGCCAGCAGATCATCTTGCGCTAACTTGTCACGACCGCCGTAATATAATGCGATCCCGCGATTCAAGTGCGCGTAGTTGTAAGTTGGATCAAGCTCAAGTACAGAATCAAACGCTTCATAGGCAGCATCAAAATTGCCTGCCTGCGTTAAATATATGCCTAAGTAATTGAATACTTCAGGCATATCCGGTCGGATTGCCAGCGCTTGCGAAAAATCGTTACGCGCTAATGCCCTCAGACCGAGACTATCATACAACACTCCGCGCTCATATAAAAGCTGTGCGCGTTCGTCATCGGTTAAAGCCCGACTGGCAAGGATTTGTTCCATACGTGCCAGAATCACTTCCTGCTGTAAAGTCGGTTGCAATGGTACCGCGAGGACTTCACTTTTACGCCAGGAAGTATTACTGCATCCTGCAAGCGTAAGTGCTGTCGCAACGAAACACCAGCGCAAAAAAGGCTTCATTTCCCACTCCCGAAGACCACGGTTGAATGAACGTCCTGTTCCCGGTTGCTAACAAGGCGTCCTGCCCGGTTAAAAGCCCCCCGCCGCAGCGGAGGGCAAATGGCAACCTTACTCGCCCTGTTCAGCAGCCGGAGCTTCCGGTGCTGCAGCAGGTTGAGACTGCTCAGTCGCTTCTTTAATGCTCAGACGGATACGGCCCTGGCGATCAACTTCCAGAACTTTCACCGGTACTTCCTGACCCATCTGCAGGTAATCGGTCACTTTCTCAACGCGTTTGTCAGCGATTTGAGAGATGTGTACCAGACCTTCTTTACCGCCGCCGATGGCAACAAATGCGCCAAAGTCAACGATACGGGTCACTTTACCATTGTAGACGCGGCCCACTTCGATTTCTGCAGTGATCTCTTCGATACGACGAATAGCGTGTTTCGCTTTCTCGCCGTCGGTCGCTGCGATCTTCACAGTACCGTCATCTTCGATTTCGATGGTGGTGCCAGTTTCTTCGGTCAGAGCACGGATTACAGAACCGCCTTTACCGATAACGTCTTTGATCTTGTCCGGGTTGATCTTGATGGTATGGATACGCGGAGCGAACTCAGAGATATCACCACGTGGCGCGTTGATCGCCTGTTCCATTACACCCAGGATGTGCAGACGCGCACCTTTAGCCTGGTTCAGTGCAACCTGCATGATCTCTTTCGTGATACCTTCAATTTTGATATCCATCTGCAGTGCAGAGATACCGTCGCGGGAACCCGCAACTTTGAAGTCCATATCGCCCAGGTGATCTTCGTCACCCAAAATGTCAGACAGTACAACGTAGTTGTCGCCTTCTTTCACCAGACCCATTGCGATACCCGCAACAGCGGCTTTGATTGGCACACCTGCGTCCATCAGCGCCAGAGACGCGCCGCACACGGAAGCCATAGAAGAAGAACCGTTGGATTCGGTGATTTCAGACACAACACGTACGGTGTACGGGAATTTGTCCATATCCGGCATTACTGCCAGCACGCCGCGCTTCGCCAGACGACCGTGACCAATTTCACGACGCTTCGGAGAACCGACCATGCCAGTTTCGCCTACGGAGTACGGAGGGAAGTTGTAGTGGAACAGGAAGGTGTCAGTACGTTCGCCCATCAGTTCATCAAGAACTTGCGCGTCACGTGCAGTACCCAGCGTTGCGGTAACCAGCGCCTGCGTTTCACCACGGGTGAACAGCGCAGAACCGTGAGTACGCGGCAGCACGCCAGTACGCACATCCAGACCACGGATCATATCTTTTTCACGACCGTCGATACGCGGTTCGCCTGCCAGTACGCGGCTACGAACAACGTTTTTCTCGATAGCGTGCAGAATTTCACCCAGTTCGTTTTCGTCCAGGGTTTCATCTTCAGCAAGCAGCGTAGCGATGGTTTCAGATTTGATGACATCAACCTGCGCATAACGCTCTTGTTTGTCGGTGATGCGGTAAGCATCGCTCAGACGAGCTTCAGCCAGTGCAGCAACGCGCGCGTTCAGCGCTTCGTTTACCGGCTCCGGCTGCCAGTCCCAACGCGGTTTGCCGGCTTCTTTCACCAGTTCATTGATGTTCTGAATAACAACCTGCTGTTGTTCATGACCGAACACTACTGCGCCCAGCATCTGGTCTTCGCTCAGCAGTTCAGCTTCAGATTCAACCATCAGTACAGCGGCTTCAGTACCCGCAACAACCAGATCCAGTTTGCTCTCTTTCAGCTCGTCCTGAGTCGGGTTCAGTACGTACTGGTCATTGATGTAACCTACGCGGGCAGCACCAATCGGGCCATTGAACGGAATACCAGACAGAGACAGTGCTGCGGAAGCACCAATCATCGCGACGATATCCGGGTTAACCTGCGGGTTAACAGAAACCACGGTGGCGATAACCTGAACTTCGTTGACGAAGCCTTCCGGGAACAGCGGGCGAATCGGGCGGTCAATCAGACGCGCGATCAGGGTTTCGCCTTCGCTTGGGCGGCCTTCACGACGGAAGAAGCTACCCGGGATACGACCAGCAGCGTAGGTACGCTCCTGATAGTTAACGGTCAGAGGGAAGAAGTCCTGACCTGGTTTGGCTTTTTTCTGGCCGACAACGGTAACAAATACCGCGGTGTCATCCATGCTAACCATAACAGCGGCAGTGGCTTGACGCGCCATCATGCCGGTTTCCAGAGTCACGGTGTGTTGGCCGTACTGGAATTTACGAACGATCGGATTAAGCAATGTAATACCCTTTTCTTTCTTAGACAGCACCTTACGGTACTGGTGTTAATACCCGATCTTCTGCGCATCCTCGCGACTAATGACAACCCTAACCCAGCCAAATGTGGGTAAAGCCTCTCATTAGCCGCGCGAACCTCTGCAACGGAAGATCATTCATAGCAACAATACATTAGTTTCCAGTGAATTGCTGCCGTCAGTTTGAAAAAAGGGGCCACTCAGGCCCCTTTTCTGAAACTCGCAAGAATTAGCGACGCAGACCCAGGCGCTCGATGAGCTGGGTGTAACGTGCTACGTCTTTACGTTTCAGGTAGTCGAGCAGTTTACGACGCTGAGAAACCATGCGCAGCAGACCACGACGGCTGTGGTGATCTTTTTTGTGCTCTGCAAAGTGACCCTGCAGGTGGTTGATCTGTGCAGTCAGCAGTGCTACCTGAACTTCGGTAGAACCGGTGTCGTTTTCACCACGACCAAACTCAGAAACGATTTTAGCTGTTGCTTCAGTACTTAGAGACATTTTAAAACTCCAAAGTATATAGAATGAAAGGACGCCGATCTCTAATTCAGCGATCCCAGTGTACGTTACGCAAAGTGTTAAACAATTTACGCGACGTTAAGCGGCAGTATTCTACTCGTAGCGACCTGTTATCGCAAGACGGTTAACATTACGCCGGATATTCAACCACCAGGCGACGAGGCGCAACGCGGCCTTCATCGTCAATTTCACCCATACCGATAAACTTGCCATTCTCACCTTCTGTAACACGAACCAGTCCTTCCAGCGGCGCACCAGATGTACGAACTGGGTTACCATTTTTGAAGTAAACAGAAGACGTTAACGGAAGATTCACCACCGGATAGTCCGAAGCTGGACTGTCCATTGGCATCAGTAATGGATCAAGTAACTCCGCAGCCGGAATATCCTGCTGTTCAGCTTGCTCAACAAGTTCACGCAGGTGCTCCAGGGTCACCATCCGTTCAACCGGATATTTACTTACCGCCAGACGGCGCAGGTAAATAACATGCGCGCCACAGCCGAGTTTTTCACCCAGGTCATCAATGATGGTGCGGATATAAGTGCCTTTTGAGCAGTGAATTTCCAGCTCCAGCTCATTGCCTTCATGGCGAATAAACAGCAATTCATAAACGGTAATCGGACGCGCTTCACGCGGAACTTCAATGCCCTGACGCGCGTATTCGTACAGTTTTTTGCCCTGATATTTCAGTGCTGAATACATTGAAGGGATCTGTTCGATATCGCCACGGAAGGTATCCAGCGCCGCCGCCAGTTGCTCTGCACTAAAGGTTACCGGACGTTCTTCAACGATTTGTCCATCGGCATCGGAAGTATCGGTACGCTGTCCAAGACGCGCAATCACCCGATAGCGTTTGTCGGAGTCCAGCAGATACTGGGAAAACTTCGTCGCTTCCCCGAGGCAAATCGGCAACATGCCGGTCGCCAGCGGGTCCAGCGCGCCGGTGTGTCCGGCACGGTTGGCGTTATATATACGTTTCACTTTTTGCAGCGCATCGTTGCTGGACATACCCTGCGGTTTATCCAGCAACAAAACGCCGTTAATGTCGCGACCGCGACGACGAGGACGACTCATTAGTCCTCCTTGCTGTCGTCCGGGTTAACACGACGCTCTTCGTCATGTTTGACCACGCTGGTCACCAGGTTTGACATACGCATCCCTTCAACCAGCGAGTTGTCGTAGAAGAAGGTCAGTTCCGGCACGATACGCAGGCGCATCGCTTTACCCAGCAGGCTGCGGATGAAACCAGAAGCTTCCTGCAACGCTTTGATGCCCGCTTTAACCGCGTCTTCATCTTTGTCGTTAAGGAACGTCACATATACTTTGGCATACGCCAGGTCACGAGACATTTCGACACCGGAAACGGTGGTCATCATGCCCAGACGAGGATCTTTAATTTCACGCTGCAGGATGAGAGCGATCTCTTTTTGCATTTCCTGCGCTACGCGCTGCGGGCGACCAAATTCTTTCGCCATAATAAATTCTCCTGACAAAAAAGGGGCTGTTAGCCCCTTTTTAAAAATTAATTTCAGGTGGAAGGGCTGTTCACGTTGGCCTGATAAGACGCGCCAGCGTCTTATCAGGCAATCCATGCCGGATGCGGCATAAACGCCTTATCCGGCATGGAACCCTAAAAACCTTAAGCGATGGTACGTTGGATCTCGATGATTTCGAATACTTCGATCACATCGCCAGTGCGGACGTCGTTGTAGTTCTTAACGCCGATACCACATTCCATACCGTTACGGACTTCGTTAACGTCATCTTTGAAGCGGCGCAGGGACTCCAGCTCACCTTCGTAGATAACCACGTTGTCGCGCAGGACGCGGATCGGGTTGTGACGTTTAACCACACCTTCAGTAACCATACAGCCTGCGATGGCACCAAATTTCGGCGATTTGAACACGTCACGAACTTCCGCCAGACCGATAATCTGCTGTTTCAGTTCCGGAGACAGCATACCGCTCATCGCCGCTTTCACTTCGTCGATCAGGTTATAGATGACGGAGTAGTAACGCAGATCCAGGCTTTCCGCTTCAATCACTTTACGTGCAGAGGCATCAGCACGAACGTTAAAGCCAACCAGGATGGCGTTGGACGCCGCAGCCAGGGTGGCGTCGGTTTCGGTGATACCACCTACACCAGAACCGATGATCTTCACTTTAACTTCGTCAGTAGACAGTTTCAGCAAGGAGTCGGAGATCGCTTCCACAGAACCCTGTACGTCTGCCTTCAGGACGATATTCACTTCGTGAACTTCGCCTTCGGTCATGTTGGCGAACATGTTCTCGAGTTTAGATTTCTGCTGACGAGCCAGTTTAACTTCGCGGAATTTGCCCTGACGGTACAGTGCAACTTCACGTGCTTTCTTCTCGTCACGTACAACGGTAACTTCATCACCCGCAGCCGGAACACCGGACAAGCCGAGGATTTCCACCGGAATGGACGGACCCGCTTCCAGCACTTCCTGACCCAGTTCGTTACGCATCGCACGAACACGACCGTATTCGAAGCCACACAGAACGATATCGCCCTTATGCAGAGTACCTTCGCGTACCAGTACAGTAGCAACCGGACCACGACCTTTATCGAGGAAGGATTCGATAACCGCACCGCTCGCCATCCCGTTACGCACGGCTTTCAGTTCAAGGACTTCAGCCTGCAGCAGGATAGCATCCAGCAGTTCATCAATACCGGTACCCGCTTTTGCAGATACGTGTACGAACTGGCTTTCGCCGCCCCACTCTTCTGGCAGGATGCCGTACTGAGAGAGTTCGTTCTTAACGCGATCCGGATCGGCTTCTGGTTTATCGATTTTGTTCACAGCAACCACCACCGGAACACCCGCCGCTTTCGCGTGCTGGATAGCTTCGATGGTCTGCGGCATTACGCCGTCGTCTGCAGCAACAACCAGGACTACGATGTCCGTTGCCTGCGCACCACGTGCACGCATTGAAGTAAACGCGGCGTGCCCCGGGGTGTCCAGGAAGGTGATCATGCCGTTTTCAGTTTCAACGTGGTATGCACCAATGTGCTGGGTAATGCCGCCCGCTTCGCCAGAGGCCACTTTCGTTGAACGAATGTAGTCCAGCAGAGAGGTTTTACCGTGGTCAACGTGACCCATGATGGTCACAACCGGTGCGCGTGGTTCAGCCGCAGCGCCCGTGTCACGGTCGCTCATTACCGCTTCTTCCAGCTCGTT
This sequence comes from Escherichia sp. E4930, assembly GCF_005845405.1. Lineage (NCBI taxonomy): Bacteria > Pseudomonadati > Pseudomonadota > Gammaproteobacteria > Enterobacterales > Enterobacteriaceae > Escherichia > Escherichia sp. E4930. The sequence goes on from NZ_VCDZ01000017.1 coordinate 19,343, forward strand.
TTCACGACGCAGGATAACTTTGTGGCCCATCTCTTCGGCTACCAGCTGTGCGGTTTCCTGGTCGATAACCTGGTTGATGGTTGCCATTGCGCCCAGTTTCATCATCGCTTTGATGACCTGAGAGCCTTTAACCGCCATCTTGTTAGCCAGTTCGCCAACGGTGATGGTTTCGCCGATCACAACGTCACGGTTAACGGCCTGAGCTGGCTTCTGGAAGCCCTGCTGCAGCGAAGAACCTTTACGTTTTCCGCCTTTACCGCCACGTACCGCTGCACGCGCTTCTTCGCGATCAGCTTTTGATTCAGCGTGTTTGTTGCCTTTCTTCGGACGCGCTGCTTTCGCGTTACGACCACGGCCACGGCCGCCTTCGACTTCACGATCGCTTTCGTCTTCTGCCTGACGGGCATGTTGAGAGGTAGTGACGTGATAATCGCTGGAATCTTCAGTCGGTTCCGCGTTATCAGTCCATTTGTTTTCTTCCGCCATACGACGTGCTTCTTCAGCAACGCGACGTGCTTCTTCTTCGAGTTTACGACGCGCTTCTTCTTCAGCTTTACGCTTGAGCTCTGCAGCTTCCTGCTCACGGCGGGCTTTTTCAGCCTGGGCGGTTTTAGTCATATCGTCTTGTTGATTGCTCACTTTGTCTTTTTCCGCAGCTTCACGTTTCGCTTGTTCAGCGGCTTCACGTTTAGCTTGTTCTGCGGCCTCACGTTCAGCTTTTTGTTGCGCCTCGCGTTTGGCCGATTCTTCTGCCTCACGACGGGCTTGCTCTTCCGCTTCACGCTGCGCTTGCTCTTCCGCCGCAAGGCGCTCGGCCTCTTGCGGGTCACGTTTCACAAAGGTGCGTTTCTTGCGGACTTCGATTTGTACCGATTTGCTTTTTCCACCGGTACCAGGAATGTTAAGGGTGCTGCGTGTTTTACGCTGCAGCGTTAATTTGTCCGGCCCTGAATTTTTCTGATTCAGGTGGTCAATTAAAGCCTGTTTCTCTTGTGCGGACACAGAGTCGTCAGCAGACTTCCGGATACCTGCATCAGCAAACTGCTGTACCAGGCGTTCCACGGAGGTCTGTCGCTCTGCGGCCAGCGTTTTAATCGTTACATCTGTCATGCTGTTCCTTCCTGCTACAGTTTATTACGCTTCGTCACCGAACCAGCAAATATTACGGGCAGCCATAATCAGTGCTCCGGCTTTTTCGTCGGTCAACCCTTCGATATCAGCCAGATCATCAATGCCCTGTTCGGCGAGATCTTCCAGCGTACAAACGCCACGGGCGGCCAGTTTGAATGCCAAATCACGATCTATCCCTTCAAGGTTCAGCAGATCGTCAGCCGGTTTGTTATCACCGAGGCTTTCTTCCTGGGCCTGTGCAATGGTGGCCAGTGCATTTTTAGCACGCTCACGCAGTGCTTCAACGGTCGGCTCATCAAGGCCTTCGATTTCCAACAGCTCTTTCATCGGCACATAGGCCAGTTCTTCCAGCGTCGAGAAACCTTCTTCTACCAGGACAGTCGCGAAGTCTTCGTCAATGTCGAGATAACGGGTGAAGGTGTCAATCGCTGCATGCGCTTCCGCCTGATGCTTAGCCTGCAGGTCGTCAACGGTCATCACGTTGAGTTCCCAACCGCTGAGCTGCGAAGCCAGACGCACGTTCTGACCGTTACGGCCAATCGCCTGCGCCAGGTTACCGGCTTCAACGGCGATATCCATGGTGTGTTTATCTTCATCCACCACGATAGAAGCAACGTCTGCCGGTGCCATCGCATTAATCACGAACTGCGCCGGGTTATCATCCCACAGGACGATATCGATACGCTCGCCGCCCAGTTCAGTAGAAACCGCCTGAACACGCGCGCCACGCATACCTACGCAAGCACCTACCGGATCGATACGTTTATCGTTGGTTTTCACCGCGATTTTCGCACGAGAACCCGGGTCGCGAGCCGCTGCTTTAATTTCAATCACTTCTTCGCCGATTTCTGGCACTTCAATGCGGAACAGTTCGATCAGCATTTCCGGCTTGGAACGGGTAACGAACAGTTGCGCGCCACGCGCTTCCGGGCGAACGGAATAAAGCACGCCACGAACGCGGTCGCCAGGGCGGAAGTTTTCACGCGGCAGCATATCTTCGCGCAGGATCACGGCTTCAGCGTTGTTGCCCAGATCCAGAGAGATGTTGTCGCGGTTTACTTTTTTCACCACGCCGGTGATGATTTCACCTTCGTGTTCACGGAACTGATCAACCACCATCGCACGTTCGGCTTCACGCACTTTCTGCACGATAACCTGTTTTGCCGTCTGGGTGGTGATACGGTCAAAGGTAACAGACTCAATCTGATCTTCAACGTAATCGCCCAGGTTCAGGCTTTCATCTTCATAACGTGCGGCTTCAAGGGTGATTTCCTTGGTCGGCTGGGTGACTTCATCAACAACTAACCAGCGACGGAAGGTGTCAAAATCACCGCTTTTGCGATCGATCTGTACGCGGACGTCGATCTCTTGTTCATATTTTTTCTTTGTTGCTGTCGCCAGCGCGCTTTCCAATGCTTCGAAAATCTTCTCGCGAGGTAGCGCCTTTTCATTGGATACGGCTTCAACTACAGCCAAAATTTCTTTGTTCATCGCGGGCTTTTCACCTCATCCAGACTATTAAAAGTGGGGAACCAGGTTCGCCTTCTGGATATTACTCAGCGCGAACACTTCATCTTTACCTTCGACGGTAACTGTGATCATTTCACCGTCTACCGCTTTGATAACGCCCTGCCATTTACGACGGTTTTGTACCGCCATACGGAGAACCAGAGTCACCTCTTCTCCGACAAAACGGGCGTAGTGTTCAGCCGTGAACAGTGGGCGATCGAGACCCGGTGAGGAGACTTCCAGGTTATAAGCAACGGTGATGGGATCTTCAACATCCAGCACAGCACTTACCTGGTGGCTCACATCAGCACAATCATCAACATTGATGCCATCTTCACTATCAATATAGATGCGCAGTGTGGATGTGCGACCGCGAATAAACTCGATGCCAACCAGCTCAAAACCCAGGGCCTCAACTGGCGCAGTAATCATCTCTGTTAATTTTTGCTCTAATGTGGACAAGCCCACCCCCAAGACATAAAAAAAGGGCCTAAAGCCCAGTTATTCTGTAGTCAGATAACAAAAAACCCCGATAAATCGGGGCTTTATATAACTGAACCCTATAACCGCAACTGCGGTCTGGAGCACTTTCCAGAAGGATTTTTTCAAATCCCACTACGAAGGCCGAAGTCTTCACAGTATATTTGAAAAAGAACTCTAAGGGAAAGTGGTTGCGGGGGCCGGATTTGAACCGACGACCTTCGGGTTATGAGCCCGACGAGCTACCAGGCTGCTCCACCCCGCGCCTGAAACGTGGCAAATTCTACTCGTTTTGGGTAAAAAATGCAAATACTGCTGGGATTTGGTGTACCGAGACGGGACGTAAAATCTGCAAGCATTATAGTGATCCACGCCACATTTTGTCAACATTTATTGCTAATCATGTGAATGAATATCCAGTTCACTTTCATTTGTTGAATACTTTTGCCTTCTCCTGCTCTCCCTTAAGCGCATTATTTTACAAAAAACACACTAAACTCTTCCTGTCTCCGATAAAAGATGATTAAATGAAAACTCATTTATTTTGCATAAAAATTCAGTTAGAGCGGAAATCCAGGCTCATCATCAGTTAATTAAGCAGGGTGTTATTTTATGACGACGATTCTCAAGCATCTCCCGGTAGGTCAACGTATTGGTATCGCTTTCTCTGGCGGTCTGGACACCAGTGCCGCACTGCTGTGGATGCGAAAAAAGGGAGCGGTTCCTTATGCATATACTGCAAACCTGGGCCAGCCAGACGAAGAGGATTACGATGCGATCCCTCGTCGTGCCATGGAATACGGCGCGGAGAACGCACGTCTGATCGACTGCCGCAAACAACTGGTGGCTGAAGGTATTGCCGCTATTCAATGTGGCGCATTTCATAACACCACCGGCGGCCTGACCTATTTCAACACCACCCCGCTGGGTCGCGCCGTGACCGGCACCATGCTGGTTGCTGCCATGAAAGAAGATGGCGTAAACATTTGGGGAGATGGCAGCACCTATAAAGGCAACGATATCGAGCGTTTCTATCGTTACGGTCTGCTGACCAATGCTGAACTGCAGATTTACAAACCGTGGCTCGACAGCGACTTTATCGATGAACTGGGAGGCCGTCATGAAATGTCTGAATTTATGATTGCCTGCGGTTTCGACTACAAAATGTCTGTCGAAAAAGCCTACTCCACGGACTCCAACATGCTTGGTGCAACGCATGAAGCGAAGGATCTGGAATATCTCAACTCCAGCGTCAAAATCGTCAACCCAATTATGGGCGTGAAGTTCTGGGATGAGAGTGTGAAGATCCCGGCAGAAGAAGTCACAGTACGCTTTGAGCAAGGTCATCCGGTGGCGCTGAACGGTAAAACCTTTAGCGACGACGTAGAAATGATGCTGGAAGCCAACCGCATCGGCGGACGTCACGGCCTGGGCATGAGCGACCAGATCGAAAACCGTATCATCGAAGCGAAAAGCCGGGGCATTTATGAAGCCCCGGGGATGGCACTGCTGCACATTGCGTATGAACGTCTGCTGACCGGTATTCACAATGAAGACACCATTGAGCAGTATCACGCGCATGGTCGTCAGTTGGGACGTCTGCTGTACCAGGGGCGTTGGTTTGATTCCCAGGCGCTGATGCTGCGTGACTCCCTGCAACGCTGGGTTGCCAGCCAGATAACAGGTGAAGTGACGCTGGAACTGCGTCGCGGGAACGACTACTCGATCCTCAATACCGTCTCTGACAACCTGACCTATAAAGCAGAGCGCTTGACCATGGAGAAAGGCGACTCTATGTTTACGGCTGAAGATCGAATTGGTCAACTGACCATGCGTAACCTGGATATTACCGATACCCGCGAGAAGCTGTTCGGTTATGCCAAAACAGGTCTGCTCTCATCTTCTGCCACTTCAGGTGTGCCGCAGGTGGAGAATCTGGAAAATAAAGTTAAGTAATATCATAGCTTTCGTGCTAAAGGCCGCCGATGCGGCCTTTTTTACGACCAATAAAATCTGATTGTGCATAACGATTTAGATGTCTGTTCCAGCAAAGCTGGGCAATATCATGAGTTCATTAATATCGCTTGTCGCATGCAAACTGAAGCTAAACGCACTATTGTGCGCCGATTCGTTTTGACGTTCGAAAGACAACGGAAATTGATCAAGTTGATGACATTCAGGATGGATCAATAAAAACGAAAAAGACGCTTTTCAGCGTCTCTTTTTTGGAATTTGGTACCGAGGACGGGACTTGAACCCGTAAGCCCTATTGGGCACTACCACCTCAAGGTAGCGTGTCTACCAATTCCACCACCTCGGCACGGATACTACTTTTTAGTTCGGGATATCGCTGGTCGGCTTAGCCGGAGCAGCTGGCTGAGTTTGTTCGGTTTTCGCCGGCGCACTCAGGTTTTCCCATTCGCTACCTTTATTGGTTTTGTTGCTATTGATGTTACCCAGCACCAGACTGATGATGAAGAATAACGTTGCCAGCAGCGCCGTCATGCGGGTCATGAAGTTACCAGAACCACTTGAACCAAACAGCGTAGCAGAAGCGCCTGCTCCGAAGGAGGCTCCCATATCAGCGCCTTTACCTTGCTGCAGCATGATCAGACCTACAAGGCCAATTGCTACAATAAGGAAAACTACTAAAAGAGCTTCGTACATAATCAACCTGTTCCTTGCGGAGTTGCCGCGTACCAATGCTTCAACCAATAAAGCGGGAGTTTTTAATCTTTCCCACTGAAGCGGGTGTGAATACTAACCAAAGCGAATGACCTTCGCAAGGGCAATTTTATCGCATTGTATCAACTGCGGAAAAAAACAGCAAAACCGATGTGCTTAAGAAGAACAAAGGCGACAATCGCCGCCTTTTTAGCCAGTTAGCTATCGAATCAAACTGCTTTTACCGCGTCAGCGATGCGATGCGCAAATTCGGTTACCTGCGCTTCGTCTTCACCTTCTACCATCACGCGAATTAACGGCTCGGTGCCAGATTTACGCAGCAACACGCGTCCACGGTTGCCCAGCGCAGCTTCAACCTCTGCGGTCACGGCTTTAACTGACTCATGCTCAAGCGGATCGCCGCTACCTGCGGTGTAACGCACATTAACCAGAATCTGCGGGAACATTTTCATGCCACTGCAAAGGTCGTGCAGGCTCATATGGTTACGCGCCATCGCCGCCAGCACCTGCAAACCAGCAACGATGCCGTCACCGGTAGTGGTTTTATCCAGCAGGATCACATGACCGGAGTTCTCGGCACCGATGCGCCAGCCTTTCTCCTGCATTTTTTCCAGTACGTAGCGGTCGCCCACTTTCGCACGAGCAAATGGAATACCTAACTGTTTCAGCGCCAGTTCCAGCCCCATATTGCTCATCAATGTACCCACAGCGCCACCACGCAGCTGGCCCTGACGAAGACCTTCACGCGCGATGATATACATGATCTGATCGCCATCGACTTTATTGCCTTCATGGTCAACCATAATCACGCGGTCGCCGTCACCGTCAAAGGCGATACCGAGATCCGCTTTTTCAGCCAGCACACGCGCCTGTAACGCACGAACATCAGTTGCGCCCACTTCGGCATTGATGTTTACGCCGTTCGGCTCACAACCGATAGCGATAACATTCGCTCCCAGCTCGCGCAGCACGTTCGGCGCAATGTGATAAGTCGCACCGTTTGCACAATCCACCACAATCTTCAGTTCACTGAGGCTAAGTTCGTTCGGGAACGTGGCTTTGCAAAACTCGATATAGCGACCCGCGGCATCAACGATACGGCTGGCTTTACCCAGTTCTGCCGAATCAACGCAGCTAATCTCTTTTTCCATTTCAGCTTCAATGGCTTCTTCAACTGCATCCGGCAGCTTGGTGCCGTCAATAGAAAAGAATTTGATCCCGTTATCATAAAATGGGTTATGTGATGCAGAAATTACAATCCCAGCTTCGGCGCGGAAGGTACGCGTCAGATAAGCCACGGCCGGTGTTGGCATCGGGCCAGTGAAGAGTGCGGAAAGACCGGCAGCCGCCAGACCCGCCTCCAGCGCCGACTCCAGCATATAGCCAGAAATACGCGTGTCTTTACCAATAATGATCTTACGGGAGCCGTGGCGCGCCAGCACTTTACCCGCAGCCCACCCCAGCTTAAGCACAAAATCAGGCGTGATCGGCGCATCCCCAACACGACCACGAATCCCATCGGTACCGAAATATTTACGATTACTCATAGCGTTTGTTTTCCTTTGCAGACAGAGTGGCTTCCACCACTCGCATCGCTTCTACGGTTTCTTTGACGTCATGAACACGAATAATGTGCGCGCCTTGCATTGCGGCAATGACCGCACAGGCCAGACTACCGCTCAGACGCTCAGATGGCCCAACGTTCAGCAGCTGCCCAATCATCGATTTTCGAGACATGCCCACCAATAGCGGCAGGTTGAAATGGTGAAATTCAGCCAGGCGCGCCAGTAATGAATAGTTATGGGAGAGATTTTTACCGAAACCGAATCCGGGGTCGAGCAACAATTTCTCTTTTGCGATACCCGCCCGTTCACAACGTGCTATTTGCTCAATAAAGTAGCGATTTACCTCGGCAAAGACATCGTCATACTTTGGTGCTTCCTGCATGGTCTTTGGGTTTCCCTGCATATGCATCAGGCAAACTGGCAAACCAGTTTCAGCGGCAGCTTCCAGGGCGCCGGGTTCGGAAAGGGAGCGGATATCATTAATGATGTGAGCGCCTGCTTTCGCTGACTCACGGATCACTTCTGGTTTGGATGTATCTACCGAGATCCAGACTTCGAAGCGTTGAGCAATTGCCTCAACCACAGGAATAACACGTTGCAACTCTTCTTCAACGCTCACTTCCGCAGCCCCTGGACGTGTGGACTCGCCGCCAACGTCAATGATCGTTGCGCCAGCATTGATCATCAGATTCGCATGTTTCACCGCATCAATCAGCGAATTATGCGTGCCGCCATCGGAGAAAGAATCAGGCGTGACGTTGAGGATCCCCATTACGTGAGGATGGCTAAGGTCCAGTGAAGTGCCCTGGGCAAAGAGTTTCATGGTGTTATCCCTGGTATGAATTGATAAGAAAAAACCCCGGAGCACGCCCCGGGGTTTTCGGTACAAATACAGTCATCTGATGCGGGAACTTACTTGTCGCCTAACTGCTCTGACATGGTGTTACCCGGGTTCGGCGTACGCGGTTCATCAACCGGACGCGGAGCCTTTGGACTACCATTGTCGCCAGAATTATTAGAAGCACCTGGTTCTTCCCAGCCCGCTGGCGGGCGTACATCGCGACGTGCCATCAGGTCGTCAATCTGCGGTGCATCGATGGTTTCATATTTCATGAGCGCATCTTTCATCGCATGCAGAATATCCAGGTTGTCGTTCAACAACTGACGCGCACGATTGTAGTTACGCTCAATCAGTAACTTCACTTCCTGGTCGATGATACGCGCAGTTTCATCGGACATATGTTTCGCTTTCGCCACGCTACGACCGAGGAACACTTCACCTTCTTCTTCCGCGTACAGCAGCGGACCAAGTTTTTCGGAGAAGCCCCACTGAGTCACCATGTTACGTGCCAGGTTGGTCGCAACTTTAATATCGTTGGACGCCCCGGTAGAAACATGTTCCGGCCCGTAGATGATCTCTTCTGCCAGACGACCACCGTACAGCGTAGAAATCTGGCTTTCCAGTTTCTGACGGCTGGCACTGATTGCGTCGCCTTCAGGCAGGAAGAAGGTCACACCCAATGCACGTCCGCGCGGAATAATCGTCACTTTGTGCACCGGATCGTGTTCCGGAACCAGGCGACCGATAATCGCATGGCCTGCTTCGTGGTATGCCGTCGATTCTTTCTGCGCTTCCGTCATCACCATGGAGCGACGTTCCGCACCCATCATGATTTTGTCTTTCGCTTTCTCGAACTCAACCATCGACACAACGCGTTTGTTGCCACGAGCAGCGAACAGTGCCGCTTCGTTCACCAGGTTCGCCAGGTCAGCACCGGAGAAACCAGGAGTACCACGGGCAATGATTGCCGCGTCGATATCGGGTGCCAATGGTACGCGACGCATGTGAACTTTCAGGATCTGCTCACGACCGCGAACATCTGGCAGACCAACCACAACCTGACGGTCGAAACGGCCAGGACGCAGCAGTGCCGGGTCCAGAACGTCCGGACGGTTAGTCGCGGCGATAACGATGATACCTTCGTTACCTTCGAAGCCATCCATCTCAACCAGCATCTGGTTCAGAGTCTGTTCACGTTCATCGTGACCACCGCCAAGACCTGCGCCACGCTGGCGGCCGACGGCGTCGATTTCATCGATAAAGATGATGCACGGTGCCGCTTTCTTCGCCTGTTCGAACATGTCACGAACACGGGATGCACCCACACCGACGAACATTTCTACGAAGTCAGAACCGGAGATAGTAAAGAACGGAACTTTCGCTTCGCCTGCAATCGCTTTCGCCAGCAGCGTTTTACCGGTACCCGGAGGACCGACCATCAGGACGCCTTTCGGGATCTTACCGCCGAGTTTCTGGAAGCGGCTTGGCTCGCGCAGATACTCAACCAGTTCAGCAACTTCTTCTTTTGCTTCGTCGCAGCCCGCAACGTCAGCAAAGGTCGTTTTGATCTGATCTTCCGTCAGCATGCGCGCTTTGCTCTTACCGAACGACATGGCACCTTTGCCACCGCCGCCCTGCATTTGACGCATGAAGAAGATCCAGACACCAATCAGCAACAGCATCGGGAACCAGGAGATGAAGATAGAAGCCAGCAGGCTTGGCTCTTCAGGCGGTTCACCGACAACCTTGACGTTCTTGGTCAGCAGGTTATCCAGTAACTTCGGATCCTGAACCGGAATGTAAGTGGTATAACGGTTACTATCTTTCTTGGTAACGTTGATTTCACGTCCGTTGATACGCGCTTCACGAACCTGGTCGTTATTGACCTCTTGTAGGAAGGTAGAGTAATCCACCTTACGTCCATTAGACTCGCTGGGCCCAAAGCTCTGGAATACTGACATCAGCACAACGGCAATGACCAGCCAGAGTATTAGGTTTTTCGCCATGTCACTCAAGGGATTAACCTCTTATTACAACTGTGTTAAAAACAGCGTCAGGATACTCTATATCCAGCATCTTTCAAACTTTCGTCTGAAATCTCCCGGTTAGGGTTTACGCCCGGTCGCTACAATATACACTTCCCGCGAACGTGCACGAGAAGAGTCCGGCTTACGAACTTTGACCTTCGTAAACAGGGAGCGAATTTCCCTTAGATACTCATCGAAACCTTCGCCCTGGAACACCTTCACTACAAAACTGCCACCTGGCGCTAATACATCACGACACATTTCTAGCGCCAGTTCCACCAGATACATGGCACGGGGGATATCCACCGCCGGTGTTCCGCTCATGTTTGGTGCCATATCGGACATGACAACCTGGACTTTGCTGTCGCCTACGCGCTCCAGCAGTGCTTTCATCACCAGTTCATCACGAAAATCGCCCTGAAGAAAGTCCACACCAACGATAGGATCCATAGGTAAAAGATCGCAAGCGATGATACGGCCTTTGCCGCCAATTTGGGTGACCACATATTGTGACCAACCACCTGGCGCAGCACCAAGGTCGACAACCGTCATTCCCGGTTTAAAGAGTTTGTCACTTTGCTGTATTTCATCAAGTTTAAACCAGGCACGGGAACGTAACCCCTTTTTCTGTGCCTGTTGAACATATTTATCGCTAAAGTGTTCCTGAAGCCAGCGACTGGAGCTGGCAGAACGCTTCTTACCTGTCATTTAACTTTCCCATTGGGATAACTCATCGTAACCAATTGCGTAAATTTTTACGCACCTATTTGGCGATATATGGGAGATGGCGGTAGAATGACCCGTTTTCAATCCCAACGTAAGCAAAAAAATACGATGAATCTGAGTACTAAACAAAAACAGCACCTGAAAGGTCTGGCACATCCGCTCAAGCCAGTTGTTCTGCTTGGCAGTAATGGTTTGACCGAAGGGGTGCTGGCCGAGATTGAACAAGCGTTAGAGCACCATGAACTCATCAAGGTGAAAATCGCCACTGAAGATCGCGAAACTAAAACCTTGATCGTGGAAGCTATCGTGCGCGAAACCGGCGCCTGTAATGTACAGGTCATCGGTAAAACGCTGGTGCTTTATCGTCCAACTAAAGAACGTAAAATCTCGCTGCCACGCTAAGATTATCCTAAAGTTACACACATTTGCTGTGTAAAACGAGGGATTTTCCGCAAGCAGGAGAGCAAAATGCCACGCTCTGTTCGTTGATAAAAGGCCGCATAGCGGCCTTTTTCCTTTCTTTACAATACATCAACATTTTGAGTATTGGGTAATTCTTACAGGTATTCCACCTTAATTACTTCAAATTCTACATCGCCGCCCGGCGTTTTGATGACCACGACATCATCTTCTTCTTTGCCAATCAGGCCACGAGCAATAGGCGAGTTTACAGAAATCAGGTTTTGTTTAAAGTCAGCTTCGTCATCGCCAACGATGCGATAAGTCTGTTCTTCGTCAGAATCCAGATTCAAAACCGTTACGGTAGCACCAAAAATAACGCGCCCATTGTTGGGCATTTTGGTGACATCAATCACTTGCGCGTTCGACAGCTTAGCTTCGATATCTTTGATACGGCCTTCGCAGAAGCCCTGCTGTTCACGCGCTGCGTGGTATTCGGCGTTTTCTTTCAGGTCGCCATGCTCACGCGCTTCCGCGATAGCAGCAATGATTTCAGGACGGCGCACAGATTTCAGAAAATCCAGCTCTTCGCGTAATTTTTCAGCGCCGCGTAAGGTCATCGGAATAGCTTGCATTTGTTATACCTCTTGAATATTCCTGATGGGGAGAGTCTCCACTCGCCCCGGCTGTTCGGCATGCCCGGCACAACTCCTCGTCGGGGCCAGAAGCAAAAAAATACCGACCCGGGAACAGGTCCCAGGCCAGCAATAATTCACATTTTGATAGTCATTTTACCCTGAAGTTCCCGAAGGGTCATCGTTTACTTTATAGGGCGTTGCGCCGTAGTATGACGGCTCGATTCCAGGTTGTTAGCGCGAGATTATGCGATTTTCCAGATTTATCATCGGATTGACCAGCTGTATAGCGTTCAGTGTTCAGGCCGCGAATGTAGATGAGTACATTACTCAACTCCCCGCTGGCGCCAACCTTGCCCTGATGGTGCAAAAAGTCGGCGCGTCTGCCCCTGCTATTGATTATCATAGTCAGCAAATGGCGCTGCCCGCCAGTACGCAGAAGGTGATCACTGCGCTGGCGGCGTTGATTCAACTTGGCCCCGATTTTCGTTTTACCACGACGCTTGAAACCAAAGGCAATGTGGAAAACGGCGTACTCAAGGGTGACTTAGTGGCGCGATTTGGTGCCGATCCGACGCTAAAACGTCAGGATATTCGTAATATGGTGGCGACCCTGAAAAAATCAGGCGTCTCCCAAATCGAGGGCAATGTGTTCATAGACACGTCCATTTTTGCCAGTCACGATAAAGCCCCCGGCTGGCCCTGGAACGATATGACACAATGCTTTAGCGCCCCGCCTGCCGCCGCCATTGTTGACCGCAATTGCTTTTCCGTCTCGCTCTACAGTGCCCAAAAACCCGGTGATATAGCCTTTGTTCGCGTGGCCTCTTATTATCCTGTAACGATGTTCAGCCAGGTACGCACTCTCCCCCGAGGTTCAGCCGAAGCGCAATATTGCGAGCTGGATGTGGTGCCAGGCGACCTTAACCGCTTTACGTTAACCGGATGCCTACCACAACGTTCAGAGCCGCTCCCGTTGGCTTTTGCCGTACAGGATGGCGCCAGCTACGCCGGAGCGATTCTGAAAGATGAGTTAAAACAGGCAGGCATTACCTATTCCGGCACGCTACTGCGACAAACGCAGGTTAACGACCCAGGAACGGTGGTTGCCAGTAAACAGTCGGCCCCTTTGCACGATCTGCTTAAGATTATGCTGAAAAAGTCCGACAACATGATCGCCGATACCGTCTTTCGCATGATTGGTCATGCGCGCTTTAATGTCCCTGGGACATGGCGGGCCGGGTCGGACGCCGTGCGTCAGATCCTGCGTAAGCAGGCGGGTGTGGATATTGGCAACACGATTATTGCAGATGGTTCCGGGCTTTCACGGCATAACCTGATTGCACCAGCCACCATGATGCAGGTGCTGCAATACATTGCCCAACACGACAATGAGCTTAACTTTATCTCAATGCTACCTTTGGCAGGCTACGATGGTTCGTTGCAGTACCGTGCAGGTCTGCATCAAGCGGGAGTAGATGGTAAAGTTTCAGCGAAAACAGGTTCGTTGCAGGGCGTGTATAACCTGGCAGGATTCATCACCACAGCAAGTGGGCAACGAATGGCGTTCGTACAATATCTTTCTGGTTATGCAGTAGAACCCGCGGATCAGCGTAATCGCCGTATTCCGTTGGTACGTTTTGAAAGCCGTTTGTATAAAGATATTTATCAGAACAATTAGTCAAAAAGAAACCCCGGCACATGGCCGGGGTTTCAGATTATTGACAAAGCGCGCTTTGTTTATGTCGGATGCGCCGTGAACGCCTTACCCGCCCTACAAAATCGTGCAAATTCAATATATTGCAATCATCTTGTAGGCCTGACCTGATAAGTGTAGCGCATCAGGCTTATTTGGCGTTTGTCATCAGTGATTAACGCTTGTAAATGAACTCAACGCCTTCTTCGTCGTCTTCGTCCCAATCGTCATCCCAGTCTTCATCATCCTCTTCAGCAATCTCTTCAAGCTGCTGGCGGTGATAATCATCCCACATGAATTCGACTTTCTCTGGCTGTTTCGCTTCTTCTGCCTGCACGACCGGGTTTTCAATGATAAAGGTCATCACATCCCAGCAGAGATCTTTCACGCCCAGTCCGCTCGCCGCAGAGATCAGATAATATTTATCTTCCCAGCCCAGCGCCTCAGCGATCGCTTTCGCTTTCTCTTCAGCTTCTGCTTTATCCAGCAGGTCGATCTTGTTGAAGACTAACCAGCGTGGTTTCGCCGCCAGATCCTGGCTGTATTTTTCCAGCTCGCTGATAATAATACGCGCGTTTTCAACCGGATCGGTGCCGTCAATCGGATCGATATCGATGAGGTGCAACAGGACGCGGCAACGTTCCAGGTGCTTCAGGAAGCGAATGCCCAGACCTGCGCCTTCCGCTGCGCCTTCAATCAACCCCGGGATATCAGCAACAACGAAGCTCTTCTCGTTGTCCATACGTACCACGCCAAGGCTTGGTACGAGCGTAGTAAACGGATAGTCCGCTACTTTCGGTTTAGCCGCCGAGACAGCGCGGATAAATGTCGATTTACCGGCATTTGGCATTCCCAGCATACCGACATCAGCCAGCAGCATCAGCTCCAGCAGCAGCTCGCGCTTATCGCCCGGCGTACCGTTGGTTTTCTGCCGTGGTGTACGGTTAACGGACGATTTGAAACGGGTATTGCCCAGACCGTGCCAGCCGCCCTTGGCAACCAGCAGACGCTGACCGTGTTTGGTCATATCGCCCATGGTTTCACCAGTGCCCTGATCGATAACACGCGTACCTACCGGCACTTTAATCGTCACGTCTTTACCGCGCTTACCGGTACAATCGCGGCTTGCGCCGTTCTGACCGCGCTCTGCACGGAAAGATTTTTCAAAACGATAATCGATAAGCGTGTTCAGGTTCTCGTCGGCTTCCATCCATACGTCACCACCGTCACCGCCGTCGCCGCCATCCGGGCCGCCTTTCGGAATATATTTTTCGCGGCGGAAGCTCACGCAACCATTACCGCCATCACCTGCAACGACCAGAATCGATGCTTCATCAACAAACTTCATTTTATTCTCCGTAAATCATTCGCCTGCGCGGGGTTGCGATACCACCGTTGTATGCTTACGTAATCCGCCCCAAATACGATGACCAATGGCGGAATACATCGCGCCCGCAACCACGACAAACGCACCGAGATAACCTAAAAGGTTTAACATCGGTCTGGCGAAGAAATCGGGCCAGGCCAGTGATAAAAGATCTGAAAAAAACAGCGTAAACAGTGGGGTGAGCGTGATGATCGCACTCACCTGCGCTGCCTGCCAGCGAGCCATCGCTTCCGCCAGGGCGCCATATCCTACCAAGGTATTCAGTCCGCAAAAAATTAAACATGCGAGCTGCCAGTGGCTAAGCTGCGCTATCACCCCTGGCTTTGCCAGAGGGAAGAGCGCAATTGTACATAAAGTGTACAGTAAAAACAGGATCTGCGGTGAGGCCAGCCGACGCAATAAAACCTTTTGCGCCACGCCATAACTCACCCAGACCGTCGCCGCACCGACCCCAAAGATAACTCCCCAGGTATAATCGGTGAGCTTTGTAAATATCTCGACCAGACTGGTGTTAAAAAACATCACCAGGCCGCTCAGGAGCATCAATGCCCCCACAACCTGAGTGCTGCGCATTTTCTCTTTCAGGATAAATACGCTGGCAACCATCATGCCAACTGGCGAGAGTTGCCCAATCACCTGCGAAGCGGTCGGACTCAGGTATTGCAAGGATGAGCTGAACAGGATGAAGTTCCCAAACAGCCCAGCGGTCGCCACTGCCAACAAAATCAACCAGCGTGGCTTACGAAACACGCGTAATGGCGGCAACCTCTTCTTCACCGCAAGAATGGCACCAAGACCAATACTCGCCATCAAGAAACGGTAAAACACGATTGTCGGAGGCTCCATCACCTCCAGCACCTGCTTCATTGCGATTGGCAACGCCCCCCAGCAAATTGCTGTGGTGAGCGCCAAAAGAATGCCAATGCCTGCCTGCTGCTTCATACCGTATTCCCTGCAAAGCGCATTTGCGGATTAACGCCGCACCATGCGCATTTTACCGGTTATCGAATGTAAAAAGCCCCGCAACGTGTTGCGGGGCTTTCATCCGTTACCGGGACGCGAAAAACTTATTCAGCTTCGATGCTGATAAATTTACGGTTTTTCGGGCCTTTAACTTCGAATTTCACTTTACCGTCTGCTTTAGCAAACAGAGTGTGGTCACGACCGCAACCTACGTTAGCGCCAGCGTGGAATTTGGTACCACGTTGACGAACGATGATGCTACCCGCCAGAACGGATTCGCCACCGAAACGCTTAACGCCCAGGCGTTTAGCTTCTGAATCGCGACCGTTACGTGTGGAGCCGCCAGCCTTTTTATGTGCCATTTGAAATCTCTCCTCAGGTCTTAGGCGCTGATGCCAGTAATTTTCACATCAGTGAACCACTGACGATGGCCCTGCTGCTTACGATAGTGTTTACGACGGCGAAACTTAACGATTTTAACTTTCTCGCCACGACCGTGAGCAACAACTTCAGCTTTGATTACGCCGCCATCAACGAAAGGAACGCCGATTTTGACTTCTTCACCGTTTGCGATCATCAGCACTTCAGCGAACTCAACAGTTTCGCCAGTTGCGATGTCCAGCTTTTCCAGGCGAACGGTCTGACCTTCGCTTACTCGGTGTTGTTTACCACCACTTTGGAAAACCGCGTACATATAAAACTCCGCTTCCGCGCACACCTTTTCAATGATTCAGAGTGCGCTATAAATATTCACAATAGGGCGCGAATATTACGCAAAACGCACGCCTTTGACAAGTGCTACAGTCAATACACGAAGAAAAAAAACACAACTTGTACGGTAACGTTTATCTGTGCCATTTTTTCAGTACAATCACTCTATATTCCTAACCATAAACCCTAAGTTGCCTCTGTTCACAGTAAGGTAATCGGGGCGAAAAGCCCGGCTTTTGCGATGAATTTAGAAAAAATCAATGAGTTAACCGCGCAAGATATGGCGGGTGTTAATGCAGCAATTCTCGAGCAGCTTAATTCCGACGTCCAACTGATCAATCAGTTAGGCTATTACATCGTCAGCGGCGGCGGTAAACGTATTCGTCCGATGATTGCTGTACTGGCTGCACGAGCTGTTGGTTATGAGGGGAATGCACATGTCACCATTGCTGCCCTAATTGAGTTTATCCACACGGCGACCCTGCTACACGACGACGTTGTGGATGAATCAGATATGCGCCGAGGTAAAGCTACCGCCAACGCCGCCTTTGGTAACGCTGCCAGCGTGCTGGTAGGCGATTTTATTTATACCCGTGCGTTCCAGATGATGACCAGCCTCGGCTCGCTCAAAGTGCTGGAAGTGATGTCAGAGGCTGTAAACGTCATCGCGGAAGGTGAAGTTTTGCAACTGATGAACGTTAATGATCCGGACATCACCGAAGAGAACTACATGCGTGTTATTTACAGCAAAACCGCACGTCTGTTCGAGGCTGCTGCTCAGTGTTCCGGTATTCTGGCAGGCTGTACGCCGGAAGAGGAAAAAGGCCTGCAAGATTATGGTCGTTACCTCGGCACGGCTTTCCAGCTGATCGACGATTTGCTCGATTACAATGCCGATGGCGAACAGTTGGGCAAAAATGTCGGTGATGATCTGAACGAAGGTAAACCGACGCTGCCGCTGCTGCATGCGATGCATCATGGCACACCAGAACAGGCACAGATGATCCGTTCCGCCATCGAACAAGGGAACGGTCGACATCTTCTGGAACCGGTTCTGGAAGCAATGAACGCTTGCGGCTCTCTGGAATGGACACGTCAGCGTGCGGAAGAAGAAGCAGACAAAGCCATTGCTGCATTGCAAGTGTTGCCGGATACCCCATGGCGAGAGGCGTTAATCGGCCTCGCACACATCGCTGTTCAACGCGATCGTTAATCCCTTCCTGTTATCCCGCGTACTGCGCGGGATAATTCTAATAAACTCCAAAAAAACCTCAATCAATCGCAAAATTGTCTGAAATACAGATAACTTATCTTAATATATTCTGAATATTCACACTCCTTACAGGAACTTTTTAGAACAATGCGCCATCAGGAGTATAGTGGCGTTACCCGGAGTGCATGTTCTGAAAGTAAGCGACTAACTTAAGGAGTGAGGAAAGATGGAGAATAATTTTATTGACTGGCATCCCGCCGATATCATTGCGGGTTTGCGGAAAAGAGGAACGTCAATGGCGGCGGAATCTCGCAGAAATGGTTTGAGTTCCTCGACACTGGCGAATGCATTATCGCGTCCCTGGCCGAAAGGAGAGATGATTATTGCGAAAGCATTAGGAACTGATCCCTGGGTTATCTGGCCATCACGCTATCATGACCCGCTGACCCATGAGTTTATCGACAGATCGCAGTTGATGCGCAGCTACACCAAACCGCAAAAATGAGTAGCCTGGCGGTAGCCCCGCGAACGGGGCTGCCAGCTATCAGACGATTACTCGCCTTTCACACGCTCAATGTTAGCACCAAGCGCGCGAAGTTTGTCTTCAATGCGCTCGTAGCCACGATCGATGTGATAAATACGATCAACAACCGTAGTACCTTCTGCAATGCAGCCAGCCAGCACCAGACTTGCTGAAGCACGCAGATCGGTTGCCATTACCTGTGCACCGGAAAGTTTTTCAACACCGTGACAAATAACGGTATTGCTTTCAATTTCGGCATGCGCGCCCATACGGCTTAGCTCAGGTACGTGCATAAAGCGGTTTTCAAAGACCGTTTCGGTGATAAATCCGGTTCCTTCTGCCACCAGGTTCAGCAGCGTGAACTGGGCCTGCATATCGGTCGGGAACGCCGGATGCGGCGCAGTACGTACGTTAACGGCCTTCGGACGTTTGCCGTGCATATCCAGGCTAATCCAGTCTTCCCCCACTTCAATGTCCGCCCCGGCGTCACGCAGTTTCGCCAGCACAGCGTCAAGGGTATCTGGCTGGGCGTTATGGCAGACGATTTTGCCGCGAGAGATCGCCGCAGCAACCAGGAAAGTACCGGTTTCAATTCGATCCGGCAGGACGCGGTAAACGCCGCCACCTAAACGTTCTACCCCTTCGATGACAATACGATCGGTACCCTGGCCGCTAATTTTCGCGCCCAGCGTAACCAGGAAGTTCGCGGTATCGACGATTTCCGGTTCACGCGCCGCGTTTTCAATAATTGTGGTGCCTTCCGCCAGGGTTGCAGCACACATGATGGTCACGGTTGCACCAACACTGACTTTATCCATCACGATGTGCGCGCCTTTCAGACGGCCATCGACGGAAGCTTTAACGTAACCTTCTTCCAGTTTGATGGTCGCGCCTAATTGCTCAAGGCCGGAAATATGTAAATCAACCGGACGAGCACCAATCGTACAACCACCAGGCAGAGAAACCTGCCCCTGACCAAAACGAGCCACCAGCGGCCCAAGCGCCCAGATAGAGGCACGCATGGTTTTAACCAGATCGTAAGGCGCGCAGAAGACATTAACGTCACGGGCATCGATATGCACAGAACCATTACGTTCTACTTTGGCGCCAAGCTGGCTAAGCAGCTTCATTGATGTATCGACGTCTTTCAGTTTCGGGACGTTCTGGATCTCCACCGGATCTTCCGCCAGCAGTGCAGCGAAAAGGATAGGCAGAGCAGCATTTTTAGCGCCGGAAATTGTGACTTCGCCCTGGAGCTTCGTTGGCCCCTGAACACGAAATTTATCCATTTAGTATGTTCTCAGTTAACAATTCATATCCGCTACCGGCGTATCGCCCATAGCTCAAAAGCCGTTCAGTTTGCGATCGCGCGCCCACTCCGCAGGGGTATACGCTTTGATCGACACAGCATGAATGCGGTTATCCGCAATATATTCCATCAGCGGACCGTAAACCGTCTGCTGTTTTTTAACCCGGCTCATGCCATCAAACATCTCACCCACGGCAATAACCTGAAAGTGGCTACCATCGCCGGAAACGTGGACTTCCTGGAGGGAAAGAGCGTTCATCAGCACGCTCTGAATTTCATTATTTTCCATGGGATCTTCATTCATCAGTTAATAAACCAGCGAAACATCTTAGAGCAAAGTTGCGCTGTCATAAATAAGCAAAAAGCCTTGCTGATTAATCAGACAAGGCTCGACTTACTGGTAGGTTTGCCGGACTGGCGGGTAACGCCTTATTCAGCCTGAAAAAAATTAACGAGGCAGGACATCAGACGGCAAATTATACAATTTTGCCAGGGTATACACCTTGTCGTTTACCCCCTGAAGCGTCACGCTGTTGCCTTGCTTTTTCGCCAGATCGATCAGATGGAGCAGCAACGCCAGTCCACCCGTATCAACGCGGGACACTCGACTAAGATCGATGCGGGTAATCCCCCTCACCGCTTCGTCACGCATTTCCCACAGCGGCAGCAGAACGTCCTGATCCAGCTCTCCGGTCAATACCAGGGTGTCACCCGTCTGCATCCAGCTCAGTGACTCGCTCATTATTTTTTCTCTTCCAGGGTGATTTTCTGTTGAGAAATAGACTTCAGTTGTGCGGTCAGACCATCGATGCCTTTCGTGCGCAGTAAAGTCCCCCACTCATTTTGTTTCGTGGTGATCATGCTGACGCCTTCGGCAATCATGTCATAAGCCTGCCACTTGCCAGTCTGAGAGTTTTTACGCCACTGGAAATCGAGACGTACCGGTGGACGGCCATTCGGGTCAATAATGGTGACACGGATAGGCACAATGGTTTTATCACCCAACGGCTGTTCTGGCGCAATCTGATAGGTCTGACCGTGATACATCGCCAGCGCCTGACCGTAAGCCTGCTTCAGATACTCATGGAAAGCGGCAAAGTAGGCTTCACGCTGGGCTGGGGTCGCGCTTTTGTAGTACTGACCCAGTACCAGCGCACCGGCGTATTTTATCTGTACGTACGGTAGCAGTTCCTGATCGACGATGGTACGCAGGTAATCCGGATTAGCCCGAATTTGCGATTGTTCATTCTTCAGGCGATCGAACGTTTTCTGTGCCGCCTCGTCCATCAGCTTATACGGATTGGTCTGATCTGCCGCGGTTGCCGCACTCAGCGGTGCAATCATTAGCAAAGCGACCATCATTAAACGTTTAAACATGCGTCGGTTCTCCTGAAATTATTTCGTTGTACCCACAGGTTCAGTGGTTTCATTATTACCTGGCACAGCGGCTGGCGCATCGCCACTATTCTTATTGTCATCACCTTTACTGCCGTAAAGGAACTGACCAATGAGATCTTCCAGAACCATCGCAGATTTGGTGTCCTGAATCGTATCCCCCTCTTTCAGAATAGCAGTCCCCAGTTCCGGGTCTTCAAAACCGACGTTTAATGCCAGATATTGTTCCCCAAGCAAACCGGAAGTACGAATGCTCAACGAACTGGTATCAGGAATGTGGTTATAACGTTGTTCAATTTCCAGCGTCACGCGCGGTAGATAGGTTTTCGGGTCCAGCGTAATATCTGCAACCCGGCCTACGACAACACCACCAATACTGACCGGAGAGCGCGCTTTCAGGCCGCCGATATTATCGAACGTCGCATAAAGCGTGTAGGTCGGTTCAGTTCGCATTGACGTCACGTTTGCCGCCTTCAGGCAAACAAACAGCGCCGCCAGCAGTGCTGCTAATAAAAAGATACCCACCCAAATTTCATTTTTTTTCGTTTGCATGAACTCAATTCCCAAACATCAATGCGGTCAGCACAAAATCCAGCCCCAGAACGGCCAGAGACGAGTGGACAACGGTACGAGTGGTTGCCCGGCTAATCCCGGCAGAGGTCGGGATGGCGTCATAACCGTTAAACAACGAAATCCACGTCACCGTAATAGCGAACACCACGCTCTTAATCAGACAGTTGACCAGATCCATACGCCAGTCGACGGCGTTTTGCATTGCCGACCAGAAGAACCCACTATCAATGCCTTTCCAACTGACGCCAACCAGCGATCCGCCCCAGATCCCCACGGCGACGAAAATTATCGTCAGCAGCGGTAGTGAAATTACCCCAGCCCAGAAACGTGGGGAAATGACGCGGCGCAGTGGGTCCACGGCCATCATCTCCATGCTGGAGAGCTGCTCTGTGGCGCGCATCAAACCGATTTCCGCAGTTAACGCCGAACCGGCACGTCCGGCAAACAGCAGTGCTGCGACCACCGGCCCCAGTTCGCGCAGCAGCGACAAGGCCACTAGCATCCCCAGACTGGTTTCCGCACTATAAGTGGTCAGCACCAGATAACCTTGCAGACCCAGCACCATTCCGATGAACACGCCAGAAACCACAATAATCAGCATCGACAGGACGCCGACATTATAGAGCTGACGCACCAACAGCGGCGCATGTTTGCGAAATTCCGGTTTGCCGACCAGCGCATTGAATAACATTAACCCGGCCCGCCCGAACGTTCTCAGGGTTTTAATCCCTTTATGTCCGAGCGACGCCAGCGCATTTAACAGCATGAGTGGCTTAACTCCCTGGTAAAAGATCAGCGTGATAATCGCCGGCAGGATAGCGGAACGGAACTGGTCCGTCAGCAATCCCGTCCAGAAACTGACGTACGCGAGGATCAGGATTCGCCTGCAACGCCTGGGCGCTACCGTGAGCGACAATCTTTTTGTCTGCCAGGATCCAGGCGTGATCCGCAATACTTAAGACTTCCGGCACATCGTGAGAAACCACCACACAGGTTACGCCCAGCGCGCTGTTCAGCTCGGAAATCAGCTTCACCAGGACGCCCATAGTGATGGGATCTTGCCCAACAAACGGCTCATCAAACATGATGAGATCCGGCTCCAGCGCAATTGCACGCGCCAGCGCCGCACGACGCGCCATCCCGCCTGAAAGCTCCGATGGCATAAGTTTAGCCGCTCCGCGCAGCCCCACGGCTTCCAGCTTCATCATCACCGTACTATGCAACAATGGCGCGGGAAGTTGGGTATGTTCACGCAGTGGATAGGCGACGTTGTCAAAAACGTTCATATCGGTGAACAGCGCTCCGGACTGAAACAACATGCTCATCCGTTTACGCACGGTATACAGGCGCGAACGAGACATCGCCGGAATATTTTCGCCATCAAAAAGGATCTCGCCGTGATCTGGCGCGATTTGCCCACCAATCAGACGGAGTAGCGTCGTTTTACCGATGCCTGATGGCCCCATAATCGCCGTGATCTTCCCTCGCGGCACGGTCAGGGAAATATTATCGAAGATGCAGCGATTGCCACGCGTAAAACTGACATCGCGCATATCGACTAAATTCGCCACAGACTGCTCCATAATTCACCCTTTGTCTTGCGTTGATTTTCTAAGCATGGCGCTCAATTTAACCTTGAACCCAACATATTTACAGAATATTACCCGCCGCGGTTAGCGAAAGCTGGCATTTGTTTTACTTTTTAGCCGCATAAAGTCAAAATTAAGAATTCATTACGGCTTTCTGAAAATCTTCAGCGGACCGGCGAGTATACCTGAAGAAAGGACGTTAGATGCTTTTAGCTACGGCACTGTTAATTGTTGGTTTACTTTTGGTCGTTTACAGTGCCGACCGTCTGGTATTTGCCGCCTCTATTCTTTGCCGCACTTTTGGCATCCCACCGCTGATCATCGGCATGACGGTGGTCAGTATTGGTACGTCACTTCCAGAAATAATCGTTTCGCTTGCCGCGTCGCTGCATGAACAACGAGATTTAGCCGTCGGCACAGCACTCGGCTCAAACATAATCAATATTTTACTGATCCTCGGTCTGGCTGCGCTGGTGCGCCCTTTTACCGTCCATTCCGATGTTCTGCGCCGTGAATTACCATTAATGTTATTAGTCAGTGTGGTGGCCGGTTCCGTACTCTATGACGGACAACTTGGTCGCAGCGATGGTATCTTTCTCCTCTTTCTGGCTGTGCTATGGCTGCTGTTCATTGTTAAACTTGCACGTCAGGCAGAACGTCAGGGGACTGACAGCCTGACCAGAGAACAGCTTGCAGAGCTACCGCGCGAAGGCGGTTTACCTGTCGCGTTTTTATGGCTCGGCATTGCATTGATTATCATGCCGGTAGCAACGCGGATGGTGATTGACAACGCCACCGTACTGGCGAATTACTTTGCCATCAGCGAATTGACCATTGGTCTGACGGCAATCGCTATCGGCACTAGTCTGCCGGAACTGGCAACCGCGATAGCAGGTTTTCGCAAAGGTGAAAACGACATTGCTGTCGGTAATATCATTGGCGCAAACATTTTTAATATTGTCATCGTGCTGGGTTTACCCGCGCTGATAACGCCCGGGGAGGTTAACCCACTGGCGTACAGCCGTGACTGCAGCGTGATGCTGTTGGTCAGTATTATTTTTGCGTTGCTATGCTGGCGACGCTCCCGGCAATCTGGCCGTAGTGTTGGGGTATTATTAACAGGCGGATTTGTCGTATGGCTGGCGATGTTGTACTGGTTATCGCCAATACTCGTTGAATAACTGGAAACGCATTATGTCGCACGTAGAGTTGCAACCGGGTTTTGACTTTCAGCAAGCAGGTAAAGAAGTCCTGGCGATTGAACGTGAATGCCTGGCAGAGCTTGATCAATACATCAATCAGAATTTCACGCTCGCCTGTGAAAAGATGTTCTGGTGTAAAGGTAAAGTCGTGGTCATGGGAATGGGTAAATCGGGACACATTGGGCGCAAAATGGCAGCAACCTTTGCCAGCACCGGTACTCCGTCATTTTTCGTCCATCCCGGTGAGGCCGCACATGGCGATTTAGGCATGGTCACCCCGCAGGACGTGGTCATTGCGATTTCTAACTCAGGTGAATCCAGCGAAATCACGGCCTTAATCCCGGTACTCAAACGCCTGCATGTACCGTTAATTTGCATCACCGGTCGTCCGGAGAGCAGCATGGCACGCGCAGCAGACGTGCATCTGTGTGTTAAAGTAGCAAAAGAAGCTTGTCCGTTAGGGCTGGCGCCAACCAGCAGTACTACCGCGACGCTGGTCATGGGAGATGCGCTCGCCGTCGCCTTGTTGAAAGCGCGCGGCTTTACCGCCGAAGATTTTGCACTTTCGCATCCAGGCGGCGCACTTGGTCGTAAACTTCTGCTTCGCGTCAGCGATATTATGCATACGGGCGACGAGATCCCGCATGTCAAGAAAACGGCCAGCCTGCGCGATGCGCTGCTGGAAGTCACCCGCAAAAATCTTGGTATGACCGTCATTTGCGATGACAATATGATGATTGAAGGCATCTTTACCGACGGTGATTTACGCCGTGTCTTCGATATGGGCGTGGATGTCCGTCAGTTAGGTATTGCCGATGTGATGACGCCGGGGGGAATTCGTGTACGTCCTGGCATTCTGGCCGTTGAGGCGCTGAACTTAATGCAGTCCCGCCATATCACTTCCGTAATGGTTGCCGATGGCGACCATTTACTCGGTGTGTTACATATGCACGATTTATTGCGTGCTGGCGTAGTGTAAAGATTCAAGGATAAACAACAATGAGTAAAGCAGGTGCGTCGCTTGCGACCTGTTACGGCCCTGTTAGCGCCGATGTGATGGCAAAAGCAGAGAACATTCGTCTGCTGATCCTCGACGTTGATGGCGTATTGTCAGATGGTCTGATTTATATGGGTAACAATGGCGAAGAGCTGAAAGCGTTCAATGTTCGTGACGGTTACGGTATCCGCTGTGCGCTCACCTCTGATATTGAAGTCGCCATCATTACTGGACGAAAGGCTAAACTGGTAGAAGATCGGTGTGCAACGTTAGGGATCACTCATCTGTATCAGGGGCAATCAAACAAGCTTATCGCCTTTGGCGATCTGCTGGAAAAACTGGCGATTGCGCCAGAAAACGTGGCTTACGTTGGTGATGATCTTATCGACTGGCCAGTGATGGAAAAAGTGGGCTTAAGCGTGGCCGTAGCCGATGCGCATCCGCTATTGATTCCGCGCGCTGATTACGTGACGCGCATT
This sequence comes from Escherichia sp. E4930, assembly GCF_005845405.1. Lineage (NCBI taxonomy): Bacteria > Pseudomonadati > Pseudomonadota > Gammaproteobacteria > Enterobacterales > Enterobacteriaceae > Escherichia > Escherichia sp. E4930. The sequence goes on from NZ_VCDZ01000017.1 coordinate 45,378, forward strand.
GCTGGCGGTCGTGGCGCGGTTCGTGAAGTTTGCGACTTATTACTTCTGGCGCAGGGCAAACTGGATGAAGCCAAAGGGCAATCGATATGAGTAAAGCCAGACGTTGGGTTATCATTGTGCTATCACTGGCGGTTCTGGTGATGATCGGCGTTAACATGACCGAGAAAGACGATACCGCCCAGGTGGTCGTCAACAACAATGATCCCACCTATAAAAGCGAGCATACGGACACGCTCGTCTATAACCCAGAAGGAGCCCTAAGCTATCGATTGATTGCTCAACACGTTGAATATTATTCCGATCAGGCCGTTTCGTGGTTTACGCAACCCGTACTTACCACGTTTGATAAGGATAAAATCCCGACATGGTCGGTTAAAGCAGATAAAGCCAAGCTAACCAATGACCGGATGCTCTATTTATATGGACACGTTGAAGTCAACGCACTCGTGCCGGACTCTCAACTTCGCAGAATCACGACGGATAACGCGCAGATCAATCTGGTGACGCAGGATGTTACCTCTGAAGACCTCGTCACGTTATACGGAACAACATTTAACTCCAGCGGTCTGAAAATGCGCGGCAACTTACGCAGCAAGAATGCCGAGCTGATTGAAAAGGTTAGAACATCCTATGAAATTCAAAACAAACAAACTCAGCCTTAATCTTGTGCTTGCCAGCTCACTTCTGGCCGCCAGCATTCCGGCATTTGCCGTTACCGGAGATACTGACCAACCGATCCACATTGAGTCGGACCAGCAATCTCTTGATATGCAAGGCAACGTGGTTACCTTTACCGGTAATGTCGTCGTGACTCAAGGCACCATTAAAATTAATGCCGATAAAGTGGTCGTTACCCGTCCGGGCGGCGAACAAGGTAAAGAGGTGATTGACGGCTACGGTAAACCGGCAACGTTCTACCAGATGCAGGACAACGGTAAACCCGTTGAAGGTCACGCTTCCCAGATGCACTACGAACTGGCAAAAGATTTTGTCGTTCTGACGGGTAATGCTTATCTGCAGCAGGTCGATAGCAACATTAAGGGCGATAAGATCACTTACCTGGTGAAAGAGCAGAAAATGCAGGCTTTCAGTGACAAAGGTAAGCGTGTGACCACCGTTCTGGTGCCGTCACAGTTGCAGGACAAAAACAACAAAGGCCAGACCCCGGCACAGAAGAAGGGTAATTAATTCGTTATGGCAACTTTAACTGCAAAGAACCTTGCAAAAGCCTATAAAGGCCGCCGCGTGGTGGAAGACGTCAGCCTGACCGTCAACTCCGGGGAGATTGTCGGTCTGCTGGGGCCAAACGGTGCCGGTAAGACGACCACTTTCTATATGGTCGTTGGCATTGTGCCGCGCGATGCGGGCAACATTATTATTGATGACGACGATATCAGCCTGCTGCCGCTGCATGCGCGTGCGCGTCGCGGTATCGGCTATTTGCCGCAGGAAGCCTCTATTTTCCGTCGCCTCAGCGTTTACGATAACCTGATGGCGGTACTGCAAATTCGTGACGACTTATCCGCTGAACAGCGTGAAGATCGCGCGAACGAGCTGATGGAAGAGTTCCACATTGAGCATTTACGCGACAGCATGGGGCAATCGCTCTCCGGTGGTGAACGCCGTCGTGTAGAAATTGCGCGCGCACTGGCTGCGAATCCGAAATTTATCCTCCTCGATGAACCATTTGCCGGGGTTGACCCGATCTCGGTTATCGACATCAAACGTATCATTGAACACCTGCGCGACAGCGGCCTGGGCGTGCTTATCACCGACCATAACGTGCGTGAAACGCTGGCTGTTTGTGAACGCGCTTATATCGTCAGTCAGGGGCATTTAATCGCTCATGGCACGCCGACAGAAATCTTACAAGATGAACATGTTAAGCGTGTATACCTTGGGGAAGACTTCAGACTCTGATAGGGTAGAAGTTTGCGATGTTTTAGCAGGAGAGTACGATTCTGAACATGAAGCAAGGTTTGCAACTCAGGCTTAGCCAACAACTGGCAATGACGCCTCAGCTACAACAGGCGATTCGTCTGTTGCAGTTGTCCACGCTGGAACTTCAGCAGGAGCTACAGCAGGCGCTGGAAAGTAATCCATTGCTTGAGCAAATCGACACTCATGATGAAATCGACACTCACGAAACGCCAGACAGCGAAACGCTGGATACCGCTGACGCGCTCGAACAAAAAGAGATGCCGGAAGAGCTGCCGCTCGATGCCAGTTGGGATACCATCTACACCGCCGGTACGCCATCAGGCACCAGCGGTGACTACATCGACGACGAGCTGCCGGTCTATCAGGGCGAAACGACGCAGACCTTGCAGGATTATCTGATGTGGCAGGTCGAGCTGACACCGTTTTCCGACACTGACCGCGCTATCGCCACCTCCATCGTCGATGCCGTTGATGACACCGGTTATCTGACCGTCCCGCTGGAAGATATTCTCGAAAGTATGGGCGATGAAGAGATCGACATCGATGAAGTTGAAGCAGTCCTGAAACGCATCCAGCGTTTTGATCCGGTCGGTGTGGCGGCGAAAGATCTGCGTGACTGTCTGCTGATCCAACTTTCCCAATTCGATAAAACCACGCCGTGGCTGGAAGAAGCTCGACTGATCATTAGCGATCATCTCGATCTGCTGGCCAATCACGACTTTCGCTCATTAATGCGCGTCACGCGTCTGAAAGAAGATGTGCTGAAAGAAGCCGTCAATCTGATCCAGTCACTCGATCCACGTCCTGGCCAGTCGATCCAGACCGGTGAACCGGAATATGTCATCCCTGATGTGCTGGTGCGTAAGCATAACGGCCAGTGGACGGTTGAACTGAACAGCGACAGTATTCCACGTCTGCAAATCAACCAGCATTACGCCTCAATGTGCAATAACGCACGTAACGATGGCGACAGTCAGTTTATCCGCAGCAATCTGCAGGATGCTAAATGGTTGATTAAGAGCCTGGAAAGCCGTAACGATACGCTGCTGCGCGTCAGTCGCTGTATTGTTGAACAACAGCAAGCCTTCTTTGAGCAAGGCGAAGAATATATGAAACCGATGGTGCTGGCTGATATCGCCCAGGCCGTCGAGATGCATGAATCGACGATATCTCGCGTGACCACGCAAAAGTACCTGCATAGTCCACGAGGCATTTTTGAACTGAAGTATTTCTTTTCCAGTCACGTCAATACCGAAGGGGGTGGCGAAGCCTCTTCCACGGCGATTCGTGCACTGGTGAAGAAATTAATCGCGGCGGAAAACCCAGCGAAACCGTTGAGCGACAGCAAGTTAACCTCTTTGTTGTCAGAACAAGGTATCATGGTGGCACGCCGCACTGTTGCGAAGTACCGAGAGTCTTTATCCATTCCGCCGTCAAACCAGCGTAAACAGCTCGTTTGACCCAACCGATAAGGAAGACACTATGCAGCTCAACATTACCGGAAATAACGTCGAGATCACCGAGGCCCTGCGCGAATTTGTCACCTCAAAGTTTGCCAAACTTGAGCAATATTTTGACCGAATCAACCAGGTTTATGTTGTTCTGAAAGTGGAGAAAGTCACCCACACCTCAGATGCAACACTGCATGTTAACGGTGGCGAAATTCATGCCAGCGCGGAAGGTCAGGACATGTACGCCGCCATTGATGGCTTAATTGATAAGTTGGCACGTCAGCTAACCAAGCATAAAGATAAATTGAAACAACACTAATTGTCCGGGCAATTAGCAAGTGCATGGCGGCCTGTTGTATGGCACAACAGGCCATTTGTACGGTTAATGCTCCGAATCTGCCCCACTGTTTGAGTGGGCAGATTCTTAGGTGAAATTATGACAAATAATGATACAACTCTACAGCTTAGCAGTGTTCTTAACAGGGAATGTACGCGAAGCCGCGTCCACTGTCAGAGCAAAAAACGCGCCCTGGAAATCATCAGCGAACTGGCGGCAAAACAACTTAGCCTGCCGCCGCAGGTGGTTTTTGAAGCTATTCTGACGCGGGAAAAAATGGGCAGTACCGGTATTGGTAATGGCATTGCCATTCCGCACGGCAAACTGGAAGAAGATACCCTACGCGCGGTTGGCGTTTTCGTTCAGCTAGAAACACCCATTGCTTTTGATGCCATAGATAACCAGCCGGTAGACTTACTTTTTGCCCTGTTGGTACCCGCAGACCAAACCAAAACGCACCTGCACACTCTTTCGCTGGTCGCGAAACGTCTGGCGGACAAAACTATCTGCCGCCGTTTACGTGCAGCCCAGAGCGATGAAGAGCTGTATCAAATCATTACGGATACCGAAGGTACTCCGGATGAAACGTAGTTATTCTGTAATGTCTCTTTTAGACGTTGTGAGGAGAAACAGTACATGGTACTGATGATCGTCAGCGGACGTTCAGGGTCAGGCAAATCTGTCGCCCTGCGGGCGCTGGAAGATATGGGTTTTTACTGCGTGGATAACCTTCCCGTAGTGCTGTTACCCGATCTGGCTCGGACTCTGGCCGATCGCGAGATTTCTGCCGCCGTCAGCATTGATGTCCGCAATATGCCAGAGTCGCCAGAAATATTCGAACAGGCGATGAGCAATCTGCCTGATGCTTTCTCACCGCAACTCCTGTTTCTCGATGCCGATCGTAACACGCTGATTCGTCGTTACAGCGATACGCGCCGCCTGCATCCGCTTTCCAGCAAAAACCTGTCGCTGGAAAGTGCTATCGACAAAGAAAGCGATCTGCTGGAACCGCTGCGTTCACGGGCGGATCTGATTGTCGATACATCTGAAATGTCCGTTCATGAACTGGCAGAAATGCTGCGTACCCGCCTGCTGGGTAAACGCGAGCGTGAACTGACAATGGTCTTTGAATCCTTCGGCTTCAAGCACGGTATTCCTATCGACGCGGATTACGTCTTTGACGTACGTTTCCTGCCGAACCCACACTGGGATCCGAAACTGCGTCCGATGACGGGCCTTGATAAACCTGTCGCCGCATTCCTCGATAGGCACACAGAAGTACACAATTTTATCTACCAGACGCGTAGCTATCTTGAGCTATGGTTACCTATGCTGGAAACCAACAACCGTAGCTACCTGACGGTCGCCATTGGTTGTACTGGCGGGAAACACCGTTCGGTGTATATTGCAGAACAGTTGGCTGACTACTTCCGCTCACGCGGTAAAAACGTCCAGTCACGTCATCGCACGCTGGAAAAACGTAAACCATGACCGTCAAACAAACTGTCGAAATCACTAACAAGCTGGGCATGCATGCCCGGCCTGCTATGAAACTGTTTGAATTAATGCAGGGTTTTGACGCCGAAGTGCTTTTACGTAATGACGAAGGCACCGAGGCTGAAGCCAACAGCGTTATTGCGCTGTTGATGCTGGATTCTGCCAAAGGACGACAGATTGAAGTCGAAGCGACCGGTCCGCAGGAAGTTGAGGCGCTGGCCGCCGTCATCGCCCTCTTTAACTCAGGTTTTGACGAAGATTAATCTTCGTCATTCTGACGCTTAATCCCCCCAGACACGCCCCTTCCGCCCTAACGTACGAAAAAAGCACAACCCCCAAATATCCCCATTTCTCGCAAATTGTACATTTCGTGCGCTTTTTTGTAAGTATAAAACCTTAAGAAAACCTTAAAAAAGCTTGTTTAGGTTTTGTTTAAGTTAAGCCCTCATACTGGAGACAGTCAGAAAATACCTCCAGGAGATAGCATGATTCGCTTATCTGAACAAAGTCCCCTGGGCACCGGAAGACATCGAAAATGTTATGCGCATCCGGAAGATGCCCAACGCTGTATTAAAATTGTCTACCACCGTGGCGACGGTGGTGATAAAGAGATCCGCCGTGAGTTAAAGTACTATGCGCATCTTGGTCGTCGTTTGAAAGACTGGAGCGGTATTCCGCGCTATCACGGTACGGTTGAGACTGATTGCGGAACCGGTTATGTCTACGATGTCATTGCCGATTTTGATGGCAAACCGTCTATTACACTGAGCGAATTTGCTAAACAATGCCATTACGAAGAAGATATCGCGCAACTGCGTCAGTTATTGAAACAGTTAAAGCGTTATTTGCAGAATAACCACATCGTGACGATGTCGCTGAAGCCGCAGAATATCCTCTGCCACCGCATCAGTGAGTCAGAAATTATCCCTGTCGTCTGTGACAACATTGGTGAAAGCACGTTGATTCCACTGGCGACCTGGTCGAAGTGGTGTTGTCTGCGTAAGCAAGAGCGGTTGTGGCGACGTTTTATCACTCAACCAGCGTTAGCTGTTGCTCTGCAAAAAGAGGCGCAACCGCGTGACAGCAAAAAGCTCGCCCTCTCCTCGCGCGAAGCCTAATACAGCTGGTGTTGTTGCATAAACGACTCACCGCCTAACTGATGCATTTGCTGCAAAATCCACGCCTGACGGCTACGCACGTAGCCCGAAGGTGCAGTAACTTTGAAACGAAGTGGATTGGGTAATACAGCCGCCAGTAACGCTGCTTCCGAACGGGTAAGTTTGCTGGCGGATTTATGGAAATAACGCTGTGCCGCAGCCTCGACGCCAAACACACCTTCGCCAAATTCGGCGACATTCAGGTAAACCGCCAGGATGCGCTTTTTGCTCCAGACCGTTTCTATCCCCAGTGTTAATCCGGCTTCCAGCCCTTTTCTTACCCAGCTTCGCCCATCCCACAAAAAGAGATTTTTGGCTGTCTGCTGCGAAATTGTTGATGCGCCGCGAATGCGGTTTTCATTGCGCTCGTTGTGCGCCAGGGCTTTCTCAATGGAAGCGACATCAAAACCCCAGTGCTCGGGAAATTTCTGATCTTCTGCGGCAATCACCGCCAGCCCCATCCACGGCGAGATTTGATCCATACTGACCCAGTCAGAATGCGCCACGTAACGAAAGTTGCCATGCAGCCAGGCACTTAGCTGACGCTCGGCCATCACCGCAGAGAACGGGACTGGCGCTATACTAAACAGCGCTATACCCCCGCCCCAGAGCACAACGAGGACAATCAGTAACCGCAGAATGAAACGGCGAACGAAACCGAACGCCGTTATGCGGCGTTTGCTCATTCCGCCAGAACCAGTACGCGGGAAACCAGCTTATCAATGCCACTTGCTGCTTCCGCAATGTTCTGTGCCAACATATACGCAGGCGTGGTGACAATCTTATTGTCTTCATCAACGACAATATCATCTACCGGACATGGCACATGCTCCGCGCCCATCTCTTCCAGCACTTCTGCGGTATCGATATCTGTACCGATAGTCAAACGCAGCGGGAAATTGAAGATTTTCGGCAACATTGCCGGTGCAATACACATAAAGCCAAGCGGTTTTCCGGCCTGATGCATTGCCAGCGCCAGCGCCTTTAACTCACGGTCTACGCTGCATTCACTACCAAGGCTAGCAAAATTGCTTAAATTCTTTGCCGCGCCAAATCCACCCGGCACAATTAACGCATCAAGTTCGGCGGCATCAGCCTGTGCCAGAGGACGGATCTCACCACGCGTAATACGCGCCGCTTCAATCAACACATTGCGCGTTTCCGCCATTGCTTCACCGGTTAAATGGTTGATGACATCAACCTGCTGCTTATCTGGAGCAAAACAAACTGCCTGCGCGCCGCTGCGAGATATCGCTAATAACGTCAATACCGCTTCATGAATTTCAGAACCGTCATAGACGCCGCATCCGCTCAGAACTACGCCAATTTTCTTCATTGTGATCATCCTTTCGCAATTGACTGAAACACATTAATTTTTTTAATAAAAACGCTACACATCACACATTTAACTGATTCATGTAACAAATCATTTAAGATTTGCTATCTTAACTGCATGCGGCCTGAAAAACAGTGCTGTGCCTTTGTTACTTATCATAAAAAATTACGGCGCAGCCAAGATTTCCCTGGTGTTGGCGCAGTATTCGCGCACCCCGGTTTAGCCGGGGTCATTTTTTAGCGGCTTTTGCCACCCACGCTTTCAGCACTTCTACGTCGTGACGCCACTCTTCTTTCATCTCTTCAATCCATTCACCAACATTATCTTCCCACGCAGGTAGATCGGGAGACTGAATTTGCTGACCCAGCTGTTGTAGATGGCGTAACCCCACTGAACCCGCTGCGCCTTTAATTTTATGTCCTTCCTCAACGATGCCTTTTTTGTCCTGTGCCGTCAGGTTCGACTCCAGTACGCTGACATAGCCCGGCATCATCTTCTCAAACACGGCTAACCCGTCGGTAATCAGCTTCGGTCCTACAAGTTCGAGATACTGTTCCAGCATGGGAATATCGAGCAATGCTTCTGATTTACCACTCTCTTCTGTCGTCACCGTGCTCTCCTCATCATCCTGGGTATCCCAGAATTTCTTGATCATCGCGGTTAGCGCCGGAACAGAAAGCGGCTTACTCAGCACATCATTCATTCCAGCATTGAGGTACTCTTGTTTGTCTTTCAGCACGTTGGCGGTTAAGGCCACCAGCGGTGGTAAATCTTCCCGCGGATAACGCTTCGTCAGTTCGCGTGATATATCCAGCCCGGTCATATCTGGTAACTGAATATCCAGCAATACAAGGTCGTATTCGCCCGGCTTAAACATCTCCAGTGCTGCCTTACCAGACATCGCCACATCAACGCTGTTGCCCAGTTTTTCCAGCACCGAACGGGCAACGATGACGTTCAGCTCAATGTCTTCTACCAACAGCACATTCAGCGCCGGTAAAGGCATATCATCTTCATCAAACGCGTCATCCACTTCTTCCGCCACCGACGGCGCGTGGATCGTCAGGGTAAAGGTCGAGCCTTTACCTTGTTCGCTGGTGACTGTGATATCACCGCCCATATTTTTCGCCAGTCGACGAGAAACCGCCAGGCCAATACCCGTACCGGTTGCAGGTTTGCCACCGTGGCTGTCTTTCACCTGGTAATACATGGCGAAAATTTTATCCAGTTCATTCTGTGGAATACCGATGCCGGAGTCTTCCACTTCAAAATGCAGCATGTCGCCTTCGTCATAACGTACGCGAACAGTCACCTGGCCCTTCTGGGTAAATTTCACAGCGTTACTGATTAAGTTCCACAGGATCTGGCGTAAGCGAGTCCCGTCGGTAATCACCTGATGCGGCAACGGCAGTGTTGGTTCAAGAACAAAGCGCAAACCTTTTTGTTGCGCCTGCAGTGCGGAGAGGTTTTCCAGATCGGCCAGGAAGCTGGTGAAATCAACCGGCTGGTTATCGAGCTGAACTTTACGTCGCTCCATCTTATCCATATCAATAATATCGTTGAAGATATTCCCCAAAGTGATGGCGGAAACATGGATAGTTTTGAGATATTTTTCCTGCTCGGCGGTGAGCTCTGTATCCAGCAGAATTCGGCTTAAGCCGACGATACCGTTCAGCGGCGTACGCAACTCATGACTGATGGTGGAGATAAAGGTTGTTTTGTCGCGGCTGGCGCGTTCTAGCGCATCCTGATAACGCTTACGCTCGGTAATGTCGCGGCCGAACCCCATCAAGCCGTGGCGTTTACCCACGCGGTCGTAGTACGGCACTTTACGGATTTCAAAGCAGGCTTTGCGTCCATCCGGATAATCCAGCCACTGTTCATAGGTCAGTGACACATTATGACGGAACACCTTCTCGTCGGTTTCAATGACTTTCGCTGCGGCTTCCGGCGAGTAAACGTCCGCAGGTTTCAAATGCACCAACTGTTTTTCGCTTTTCCCTGTCAGCAGTTCCATCGCACGGTTACAGCCGGAAAACTCTTTATCTTCGTTACGGTAAAAAACCAGATCGGGTGAAGCATCAAGGAAGGAACGTAAGAACGAAGATTGTTGTTCGAGTTGAATTTGCGTCTCTTCGCGCTCTTTGATTTCAATTTTCAGCTGACCGAAGGTTTCCTGCAGTTCTGCTTCTGCTTTTTCACGAACGGCGATTTCCTGATTTAGCTGGGCAATATTATCTTTTAACTGAACGTTGAGGCTTAGATCGCGCTCGCGCATCTCCTCCAGCTTTTGCACCAGTCGTGACAGGCGTTGCCGTGACTCCTCGAGTTGCTCAACGACTACCGAAAGAAAGTAGACCGCCCATGGCGTAATCAACAAACCAAAGAAAATAGAGCGGATAACATCAATGCTTTCGACCTGACCATGCAGCACCATGGTTACCGCCATTTGTACCACAATGGCAAGAACGACGAGGGCCAGCGCCAGCAACATTGAGAAGCGCACCAGACCTAACTTCATCATCAGGTCAACATAGTACTGCGCCAGCAGACGAATTTGCTTCATTAGGGGATTCCTTCACGACAACCTGCCCCAATAATACCCAATTCTGGCAGTTACGTTATAAATTGTGTGAGAAATGCGGAATTCCCCTCAATGGCCTACGCCGTTGGAGGTAGCCACGGACGTCCCAGCGCCGATCCCTGTACGCCATGTTCAGTAAGATAGCGATCCAACTCAACCATCCCCGTCCAGCGATTTTCACACCATAGCGGTGCAAGTAGCGTCGGGCGACGGGCGCTGGCGGAAATGCGGTGGTAGATAACTTCCGGCGGCGTATGGCGAATCATTTCTCCGGCAGTGAGCGTGTAATCCTCCAGTTCAATACCGTTCAAACGCCCCGCTTCCCAGGCTTTCGCCATAATGCTGCCTTTCACAATATGCAGCGGATGCAGCTTTATGCCGTCCACGCCGGTTTCAACCACTCGCTCCAGCGTTTGCAAACATTCAGCCTGCCCTTCGCCAGGCAGCCCGACAATTAAGTGAGAACACACCTTCAGACCGCGCTGACGTGCCAGCTGGGTTGTACGCTGATAACAGGCAAAATCATGGCCGCGATTGATGCGATGCAGCGTTTTGTCGTGTGCGGTTTGCAGCCCCAGCTCCAGCCACACTTCATAGCCCTGGTCTTTATATTCACAAAGCAAATCAAGCACCGCATCTGGCACGCAGTCCGGGCGGGTACCAACACACAAACCAACGATATTGGCCTGGCTTACCGCCTGTTGATACATAGAACGCAGCACCTGAACTTCAGCAAAGGTGCTGGTATACGCCTGAAAGTAGGCCAGATAGCGTTTCGCGCGGTTAACTAAATTCGCCTGGTGCGCCAGTTGCTCGGCAATGGAACGATGCTGCTGCGCTTCGTCGGCAAACGAGGCAACATTACAGAACGTGCAGCCGCCGCGCCCGATGGTACCGTCACGGTTAGGGCAGCTAAAACCGCCGTGCAGCGTCAGCTTATGCACCTTTTGCCCGTAACGACGGGTAAGATCACCACCAAACATATTGACTAATTTCTGTAACTGCATAATCTGATAGACCGCGCCTTGAAAAGAGGCCAAAGCCTGCCATTTTTAGCTCAATTCGGCGATGACCTGGATCAATCGCCCTGCCCTGCTTTTATCAACTGCATAATAAATCACAATTAATGAAATTCCATGCAGAACAACATGAATTACTTTTGCTTATCTGGCATCGGATTTTTTTATCTCCTTATAGATTTTAGGCAAAAACAGTAGCATGAAACGCCATTGCCGATTAAAGCAGTATAAAATACTGGCTTCTCTGCCTGTTCAAGGCAGGATAAGGGCTATCACGCCTCTAAGGCAGTCAGGAACTGAATGTTTCCCTTATGAGCATCGCATTAAGCCCAAAGAACATATATTCTTTAATTTCAATTAATTAGCAAAGAATTTTGCGCCAAAGCACATTTCCAGACCAATAAGCTTGCCATTTGACCTGTATCAGCTTTCCCGATAAGTTGGAAATCCGCTGGAAGCTTTCTGGATGAGCAGCCTGCTCATCATATTTATGCAGTAATTGAGATCCCCTCTTCACCGTATTAACCGATGCGAAAAGGACAAAAAAGGGGCGAATGCGAGGTAAGCGTATGACACGCAAACCCCGTCGCCACGCTCTTTCTGTGCCCGTGCGCAGCGGTTCGGAAGTGGGGTTCCCGCAGAGCCTGGGGAGGTTCACTGATATGTTGTACGATAAATCCCTTGAGAAGGATAACTGTGGTTTCGGCCTGATCGCCCACATAGAAGGCGAACCTAGCCACAAGGTAGTGCGTACTGCAATACACGCACTGGCCCGAATGCAGCACCGTGGCGCGATTCTCGCCGATGGTAAAACCGGTGACGGTTGTGGCCTGCTATTACAAAAACCGGATCGCTTTTTTCGCATCGTTGCGCAGGAGCGCGGCTGGCGTTTAGCAAAAAACTACGCCGTCGGGATGCTCTTCCTGAATAAAGATCCTGAACTCGCCGCTGCCGCACGCCGCATCGTTGAAGAAGAACTGCAACGCGAAACCTTGTCGATTGTGGGCTGGCGTGATGTCCCCACTAACGAAGGCGTGCTGGGTGAAATCGCCCTCTCTTCTCTGCCACGCATTGAGCAAATTTTCGTTAACGCTCCGGCTGGCTGGCGTCCGCGTGATATGGAGCGCCGTCTGTTTATCGCCCGCCGCCGCATTGAAAAGCGTCTCGAAGCCGACAAAGACTTCTACGTCTGTAGCCTGTCGAATCTGGTGAACATCTATAAAGGTCTGTGTATGCCGGCGGATCTGCCGCGCTTCTACCTGGATCTTGCGGACCTGCGTCTGGAATCGGCCATTTGCCTGTTCCACCAGCGCTTCTCCACTAACACCGTACCGCGCTGGCCGCTGGCGCAGCCGTTCCGCTACCTGGCGCATAACGGTGAAATCAACACCATCACCGGTAACCGCCAATGGGCGCGCGCCCGTACCTATAAATTCCAGACGCCACTGATCCCTGACCTGCACGACGCCGCGCCGTTCGTCAACGAAACCGGCTCTGACTCCAGTTCCATGGATAACATGCTGGAACTGCTGCTGGCAGGCGGGATGGATATCATCCGTGCTATGCGTCTGTTAGTACCACCCGCCTGGCAGAACAACCCGGATATGGACCCGGAACTGCGTGCCTTCTTTGACTTTAACTCCATGCATATGGAGCCGTGGGATGGCCCAGCGGGCATCGTGATGTCTGACGGTCGTTTTGCCGCCTGCAACCTCGACCGTAACGGTCTGCGTCCGGCGCGCTACGTCATCACCAAAGACAAGCTCATCACCTGCGCCTCTGAAGTCGGTATCTGGGATTATCAGCCTGACGAAGTGGTCGAAAAAGGCCGCGTCGGGCCAGGCGAACTGATGGTGATCGACACCCGCAGTGGGCGCATTCTGCACTCGGCAGAAACCGATGACGATCTGAAAAGCCGCCATCCATATAAAGAGTGGATGGAGAAAAACGTCCGCCGTCTGGTACCGTTTGAAGATCTGCCCGATGAAGAAGTGGGTAGCCGCGAACTGGATGACGACACGCTTGCCAGCTACCAGAAACAGTTTAACTACAGCGCAGAAGAGCTGGACTCCGTAATTCGCGTACTGGGCGAAAATGGTCAGGAAGCCGTCGGTTCGATGGGCGACGACACCCCATTCGCCGTGCTCTCCAGTCAGCCGCGCATTATTTACGACTACTTCCGTCAGCAGTTTGCGCAGGTAACCAACCCGCCAATCGACCCGTTGCGCGAAGCGCATGTTATGTCGCTCGCCACCAGCATCGGTCGTGAAATGAACGTCTTCTGTGAAGCAGAAGGCCAGGCGCACCGTTTAAGCTTTAAATCGCCGATTCTGCTCTACTCCGATTTCAAACAGCTCACGACGATGAAAGAGGAGCACTACCGCGCAGATACGCTGGATATCACCTTTGACGTCACCAAAACCACGCTCGAAGCGACGGTCAAAGAGCTGTGCGACAAAGCCGAAAAAATGGTACGTAGCGGCACTGTGCTGCTGGTGCTCTCCGACCGGAATATCGCTAAAGATCGCCTGCCGGTTCCGGCCCCGATGGCGGTTGGCGCGATCCAGACCCGTCTGGTCGATCAAAGCCTGCGTTGCGATGCCAACATCATCGTCGAAACTGCCAGCGCCCGCGATCCGCACCACTTTGCCGTGTTGCTGGGCTTCGGCGCGACGGCTATTTATCCGTACCTTGCCTATGAAACGCTGGGCCGCCTGGTAGACACTCAGGCGATTGCCAAAAATTATCGTACCGTGATGCTGAACTACCGTAACGGCATCAACAAAGGCTTGTACAAAATCATGTCCAAAATGGGCATCTCCGCCATCGCCTCTTATCGCTGCTCGAAACTGTTTGAAGCGGTCGGTCTGCACGATGATGTAGTGGGCCTGTGCTTCCAGGGGGCGGTCAGCCGCATTGGCGGAGCAAGCTTTGAAGACTTCCAGCAGGATCTACTGAATCTCTCGAAACGTGCCTGGCTGGCGCGTAAGCCCATCAGCCAGGGCGGCCTGCTGAAATACGTGCACGGTGGCGAATACCACGCCTACAACCCGGACGTGGTGCGCACGCTGCAACAGGCGGTCCAGAGCGGCGAGTACAGCGACTATCAGGAATACGCGAAGCTGGTTAATGAGCGTCCGGCAACCACGCTGCGCGATCTGCTGGCAATTACGCCGGGTGAAAATGCGGTCAACATTGCTGATGTTGAACCGGCAAGCGAACTTTTTAAACGCTTCGATACCGCCGCGATGTCTATCGGCGCGTTAAGCCCGGAAGCCCACGAGGCGCTGGCGGAAGCGATGAACAGCATCGGCGGTAACTCGAACTCCGGTGAAGGCGGTGAAGACCCGGCGCGATACGGCACTAACAAAGTGTCGCGCATCAAGCAGGTGGCTTCCGGTCGCTTCGGTGTTACTCCGGCGTATCTGGTCAATGCCGACGTCATTCAAATTAAAGTCGCTCAGGGCGCGAAGCCCGGCGAAGGCGGTCAGTTGCCGGGCGATAAAGTCACTCCTTACATCGCCAAACTGCGCTATTCGGTGCCGGGCGTGACGCTGATCTCCCCGCCGCCGCACCACGATATCTACTCTATTGAGGACTTAGCGCAGCTTATTTTCGATCTCAAGCAGGTTAACCCGAAAGCGATGATCTCCGTGAAGCTGGTTTCCGAACCGGGCGTCGGCACCATCGCCACCGGCGTGGCGAAAGCTTATGCGGACTTGATCACCATCGCAGGCTATGACGGCGGCACTGGCGCAAGTCCGCTTTCATCGGTGAAATACGCAGGCTGTCCGTGGGAGCTGGGGCTTGTTGAAACACAACAGGCGCTGGTTGCCAATGGTCTGCGTCATAAGATCCGTTTGCAGGTTGATGGCGGCCTGAAAACCGGCGTTGATATCATTAAAGCAGCAATTCTCGGCGCAGAAAGCTTCGGCTTCGGCACTGGCCCAATGGTCGCACTCGGCTGTAAATATCTGCGAATCTGCCACCTGAACAACTGCGCCACGGGTGTAGCAACTCAGGACGACAAACTGCGTAAGAATCACTATCACGGCCTGCCGTTCAAGGTGACGAATTACTTTGAGTTTATCGCCCGTGAAACCCGCGAGCTGATGGCACAGCTGGGCGTAACGCGTCTGGTGGATCTGATTGGTCGCACCGACCTGCTGAAAGAGCTGGACGGTTTCACCGCCAAACAGCAGAAACTGGCGCTGTCGAAGCTGCTGGAGACTGCCGAGCCGCATCCAGGTAAGGCGCTCTACTGCACCGAAAACAACCCGCCGTTTGATAACGGCTTGCTGAACGCGCAGTTGCTGCAACAGGCGAAACCGTTTGTCGATGAACGCCAGAGCAAAACCTTCTGGTTCGATATTCGCAACACCGACCGTTCTGTCGGCGCGTCGCTTTCAGGCTATATCGCCCAGACGCACGGCGATCAGGGGCTGGCTGCCGATCCTATCAAAGCGTACTTCAACGGCACCGCAGGCCAGAGCTTCGGCGTGTGGAACGCGGGCGGCGTGGAGCTGTATCTGACGGGCGATGCCAACGACTATGTCGGTAAAGGCATGGCGGGCGGCTTAATCGCCATTCGTCCTCCGGTTGGTTCCGCCTTCCGCAGCCATGAGGCGAGCATTATCGGCAACACTTGCCTGTATGGCGCGACCGGCGGTCGTCTGTATGCCGCAGGCCGCGCGGGTGAACGTTTCGGCGTGCGTAACTCCGGTGCTATCACCGTGGTAGAAGGCATTGGCGACAACGGCTGTGAATATATGACGGGCGGTATTGTCTGTATTCTGGGTAAAACCGGCGTTAACTTCGGTGCGGGTATGACCGGCGGCTTCGCTTACGTTCTCGATGAAAGTGGCGATTTCCGCAAACGCGTTAACCCGGAACTGGTCGAGGTCTTAAGCGTTGACGATCTGGCGATCCATGAAGAGCATCTGCGTGGTCTTATCACCGAGCATGTTCAGCATACTGGCTCTCAGCGCGGTGAAGAGATTCTGGCGAACTGGTCAACCTTCGCCACTAAATTTGCGCTGGTTAAACCGAAGTCCAGTGATGTAAAAGCACTGCTGGGTCACCGTAGTCGTAGCGCAGCAGAGTTGCGCGTGCAGGCGCAGTAAGGGGTAGCAACAATGAGTCAGAATGTTTATCAATTTATCGACCTGCAGCGCGTTGATCCGCCAAAGAAACCGCTGAAGATCCGCAAAATTGAGTTTGTTGAAATTTACGAGCCGTTTTCCGAAGGCCAGGCCAAAGCGCAGGCTGACCGCTGCCTGTCGTGCGGCAACCCATACTGCGAGTGGAAATGTCCGGTACACAACTACATCCCGAACTGGCTGAAGCTCGCCAATGAGGGGCGTATTTTTGAAGCGGCGGAACTGTCGCACCAGACCAACACCCTGCCGGAAGTGTGCGGACGTGTCTGCCCGCAGGATCGTCTGTGCGAAGGTTCCTGCACCCTGAACGATGAGTTTGGCGCAGTGACCATCGGCAACATTGAGCGCTATATCAACGATAAAGCGTTCGAGATGGGCTGGCGTCCGGATATGTCCGGCGTGAAACAGACCGGTAAAAAAGTGGCGATTATCGGCGCAGGCCCGGCCGGTCTGGCGTGTGCGGATGTCCTGACGCGCAACGGCGTAAAAGCGGTCGTCTTCGACCGTCACCCGGAAATTGGCGGCTTGCTGACCTTCGGTATTCCGGCCTTCAAGCTGGAAAAAGAGGTAATGACGCGCCGCCGTGAAATCTTCACCGGCATGGGTATTGAATTTAAACTCAATACCGAAGTGGGCCGCGACGTGCAGCTGGACGATCTGCTGAGTGATTACGATGCCGTGTTCCTTGGCGTCGGGACTTATCAGTCAATGCGCGGCGGACTGGAAAACGAAGACGCCGATGGCGTGTACGCAGCGCTGCCGTTCCTTATCGCCAACACCAAACAGTTAATGGGCTTTGGTGAAACCAACGACGAACCGTTCGTCAGCATGGAAGGTAAACGCGTGGTAGTACTTGGCGGTGGCGACACTGCGATGGACTGCGTGCGCACGTCTGTACGCCAGGGAGCGAAGCACGTAACCTGTGCCTATCGTCGTGATGAAGAGAACATGCCGGGTTCCCGCCGCGAAGTGAAAAACGCGCGGGAAGAAGGTGTTGAGTTCAAATTCAACGTCCAACCGCTGGGGATTGAAGTGAACGGTAACGGCAAAGTCAGCGGCGTAAAAATGGTGCGTACCGAAATGGGCGAACCGGATGCCAAAGGCCGTCGCCGCGCGGAGATCGTGGCAGGTTCCGAACATATCGTTCCAGCAGATGCAGTGATCATGGCGTTTGGTTTTCGCCCACACAGCATGGAATGGCTGGCAAAACACAGCGTTGAGCTGGATTCACAAGGCCGCATCATCGCCCCGGAAGGCAGCGACAACGCTTTCCAGACCAGCAACCCGAAAATCTTTGCTGGCGGCGATATCGTCCGTGGTTCCGATCTGGTGGTGACCGCCATTGCCGAAGGTCGTAAGGCGGCTGACGGCATTATGAACTGGCTGGAAGTTTAAGTAGCCACAACGCTGCGAAGCCCGGATACATCGGGCTTCGCAGCGTTAAAAAATTATAATTTTCTGAAAAACCCCGAATAGTCACGCTGGTGATTGTTTCCTGAATTTCTCCCTCTATACTCAATCCATATTTGCGATGGACGCGCAATACGCTGTTACGGAAAACAGTCTCCTTCTGCTTTGCTTAACGCCTCTTTGACTCCATCACTTCTCCACGCCAACAGAGAATGACAATGGAACTGACCGTTGAATCAGTGCAAGCCCTGGCGCCCGATGACGCCTCGGTGAAAGCGGCTCGTGGGCTGGTTGCTCCCGCAAAATGGCCGACGCTCGGATATAGCGAGACCGCCTTCTGGGGAGAGTGTAAAGGTAGCGGCTCCCGCCCTTATCAGGTACGGATCGACAGACTGGATCTGACCTGTAAATGTTCCTGCCCCAGCCGTAAATTCCCCTGCAAACATAGTCTTGCGCTGCTCTTGCTCCAGGTGCAACAAACCACAAGCTTCACCGCTGGCGAACCACCTGAATGGGTGAGCGAGTGGCTAACCTCGCGCCAGCAGCGGGCGGTTCGCCAAGAAGAGAAGAAAGAACAGGCTGAGGCAAAAGCTGCCGACCCGCAGGCTGCCGCCAAACGGGAAGCGGCGCGTAACCAAAAAATGACGGCGGGGCTGGATTTCCTCGAACAGTGGATGCACGACCTTATTCGCCACGGTCTGGCGCAGATCTCTGCCCAACAACTGCCTTTTGCCGGGATCGCCGCCCGCATGGTCGACGCCCAACTGCCGGGAATTTCCGCCCGCCTGAACAACCTGACCACTCTTTTTACTACCGCCGAGACATGGCCATCGAGTCTGTGCAGAGAACTGGGGCAGCTACAGCTGATTATTGACGCCTGGCGCCAGCAACAAGCGTTATCTCCAGCACAACTCAGCGATCTCCATGCGGCATTGGGAATAACTGCGGATAAAAATGACGTCGCTGTCGGAGAAACCTGCCAGGATAACTGGCTGGTCTTAGGGCAAAGCGCGCAAGAAGAGAACAATTTATGGCGACGCCGGGTCTGGCTGTATGGAGAAAAGAGTCACTGTACCGCGCTGCTGCTGGACTATTCACACGGTGGGAAAAACTTTCCTCAGCACTTTATCACCGGGCAAGTCTGTCACGGCGCACTCGCCTTTTTCCCCGGCGCATCACCGTTACGGGCGCGGGTTGTGGAGCCATTTACCAGCGGTGAAAAATTCCCGCTTGCAGAATTACCCCTCCCAAACGCGCTGCATGAAATGGCGCAGCGGCTTAGTGCCAATCCCTGGCAATGGCCTCTGCCGCTACGCGTGAGCGAAATGTTGATTTACCCGCACGAGAGCGGCTGGCGGTTTGTCTCGACACAGGGCCAGCACTTACCGGCGCGCCTGTCTTCGGACGAGGGCTGGCGGTTACTTGCTGCCAGCGGCGGCGCGCCGTTTATGCTAATGGGGGAATGGGACGGTCAGCAACTGACGCCCTGTAGCGCCTGGCTTGCTGGTAGCGTGATTTGGGCAACCGGAGGCGCACAATGAACGAATGGCAAAATTTAACCCGCACGGCACTGCTCGGCACAGACCAAAAAGCGTTTACATCGTCGGCGTCACAAAGCGAGATCGGGCAACTCCTGTCTGAACTGACGAATAACACCTCCGCAGAACAACAGTTGCTGCGCTCGGCGGGCGTTCTGGCACTCTGCCAACTTGCAGGCTGGGAGCCGCAGGCAATTGTTCCCACACCGCTGCCGGAAATGGGCGAAGAAAATGCTCAGACAATAAACAACCCAGCTTTTGCAGGCCTGCTGCATCTGCTGCTGGCAGAAGGGCCGCCGCGTTTGCTGTGGTCGGCGCTTGATCACCTGGTTCAGCGTCAGCTTCTTCCTCCGCCCCTGCTGTTACCGGCATTGCTGAATTATGGCGCGCAAAAGCCATCGCTACGCGGCATCCTGCCCGATGTTCTGGGCGCTCGCGGGCGCTGGCTGGCGCAGATTAACGCCGACTGGGGCTACTTTCTCGCCTCCGGTGACGCTCCGCTGGATGAAGAAATGTGGCTGCACGGCACGCCCGAACAGCGTCTGCAATATCTGACGCAACTGCGCACGTGCGCCCCGGAGCAGGCCCGCGATCGGCTGGCGCAGGAGATGAGCACGCTGGATGCCCGCGAACGCGCGCAGTTATTGGCAGTGCTGGAAGTGGAAATCTCACTGCATGACGAAGCTTTTCTGGAACAGACCTTATCCGATCGCAGTAAAGAGGTGCGGCAAACTGCGGCACGGTTACTGCGTTGTCTGCCGGAAAGCGCCTGGATCTCGCGCATGAAGTCCCGGTTAGCGCCGTTGCTCAATTCATCCCCCGATCCTGAGACCTTACTTGCAAGGCTAAAAGGCTTAATCGGCAAAGAAAAAACGTTGCTCGTCACTCTTGATACCCCGGCGGCGTTCTCGCCAGAGTGGAAGGCCGATGCGCTGGAAGAAACTAAGCCCAAAGGCGAAAAGCTGGGCCAGCGCGCATGGTGGCTGTATCAGATAGTTTCTGCACTGCCGCTCGACTGGTGGCAAACACAAATGCAGGCCACACCAAATGAATTGCTGCGCTGGGCTGGGCAAACCGACTGGCAGGAGGCGCTACTGCGCGCCTGGTATAACGCCGTCCTGCGCGAAAAAAATCCACAGTGGGCGCAGGCATTCCTCGCCCTACTCCCCGTCGGAATAAGCATTCATCACCCCGCTGGCGTGAAGATTAACGCCTTTGAGCTTTTGCAATGCCTGCCCGTAGAAGAACACGAGCCAGTGTTGACGTCACTGTTTTCGGTGATGGGCGGCGAACATTTACAACGCTACATCGCTCTTTTACCGCAAGATGCTTCCCTCTTTAGCAGCTGCCTGAGCAAGCAAATGGTCATGAAACTGCACAGTTGGGTACAACAGGATGCTGCACGTTACGACTACACCTTGCGCCATGTGATGAGTGATTTCGCCTGTTTGCTGGCCCCCGAAGTCCTCAATGATGTCATTGAAAAGTGGCCGCACGACGCACAACAAACGCCTTACTGCGAGGCTGCCTTCACTGCCCTGAGCGCCACGCTGGCGCACCGAATTCAACTTCATTCGCTTTTTGTCGGAGAAACTACCTTATGAATGCCACCGCTACTGCCGCCGTTTTACGCCGACATGCCGAACAACAATTTGCTGAAGAACTGGCTGAGCTGCAAAAAAACGATTCTCATCCACGCCCGGAAAACTGGACTATTTCTCCGTGGTCCGTTGCTACTTATCTGTTAGGCGGGCAACTGGAAAATGGCTTTGAGGTCACGCCGAAATATATCGGCAACCGGCGGATTATCGAAACAGCCGTTGCCACGCTGGCAACCGATCGCGCACTGCTATTGTATGGCGTACCCGGCACCGCAAAATCCTGGGTGTCTGAACATCTGGCGGCGGCCATCAGCGGCGACTCAACGTTGATTATTCAGGGCACTGCTGGCACCGGTGAAGAACAGATGCGTTATGGCTGGAACTACGCGGAGCTGCTCTCTAAAGGCCCGTCACGTTCGGCGCTGGTAGAAAGCCCATTGATGCGGGCGATGGCGCGCGGGCAGATTGCACGCGTAGAAGAGCTGACGCGTATTCCTGCCGATGTTCAGGACACCCTGATCACGATTCTGTCGGAAAAAACGCTGCCTATCCCCGAACTGAATGAAGAGGTCCAGGCGACGCGCGGCTTTAACGTTATCGCCACTGCCAACAACCGCGATAAAGGCGTTAACGAGCTTTCTTCCGCTCTCAAACGTCGTTTTAACACGGTGATTTTGCCAGTGCCCGCCAGCGAAGAAGAAGAGATTAACATTGTCACTCGCCGCGTCGCCGAACTGGGTCAGGCGCTGGCGCTTCCCGCTGAACCACCCGCGCTTAAAGAGATTCAGCGAGTCGTGCAAATCTTCCGCGAACTGCGTAACGGTCTGACGGTTGACGGCAAAACGAAAATTAAGTCTCCGACCAGCACCCTCAGCACCGCAGAAGCGATCTCCGTTATCAACAACGGTATGGCGCTGGCAGGCCATTTTGGCGACGGCGTGCTGCATCCGCGGGATATCGCAGCAAGCCTTATCGGCGCAGTGGTAAAAGATCCCGTGCAGGACGACGTGGTCTGGCGTGAATATCTGGAAACCATCGTCAAAGAGCGCAGCGACTGGAACGATCTCTATCGCGCCTGTCGCGAAATTGTGTAATCAGCAAGGCAACCACTATGACTGAACAAACCGTTCATCTGTTTGGCATCCGTCACCATGGCCCTGGCTGCGCGCGCAGTCTGCGAAAGGCGCTGGAAGCGCTACAGCCCGACTGCCTGCTGGTGGAAGGGCCGCCCGATGGCGAATCTATTCTGCCTTTCATCCAGCATGAACAGATGCAACCGCCGGTCGCGCTGCTGATTTATGCCCCGGACGACTCGCATCATGCGGCGTTTTATCCCTTTGCGGCGTTCTCCCCGGAATGGCAGGCGCTGCGCTATGGTCTTGAGCAAAATATCGCCGTGCGCTTTATGGACTTGCCCATTAGCCACCAGTTCGCGCTTGATGACGAAAAAGAGAGTAGTGACGATGATGCCGTGGAAGCCAGTCCCGATAGCGATCCGCTGGACTGGCTGGGTCGCGCCGCCGGTTACACCGACGGAGAAAGCTGGTGGAGCCACAGAGTAGAAGAGCGTGAAGATGATTTGTCTCTGTTTGAAGCGATTCGCGAAGCGATGATTGCCTTACGCCAGGCAGAACCCGATGTCAGATACTCCACCCGCGAGCAACGGCGGGAAGCGCTGCGTGAAGCGTATATGCGCAAGACGCTACGCCAGGCGAAAAAAGAGGGCTTCTCGCGCATAGCAGTGGTCTGTGGTGCGTGGCACGTTCCGGCGCTGGAAAACCTGCCGCCCGCAAAGAATGATAACGAACTGCTGAAAAATTTGCCGAAGTGTAAGGTTGCCGCCGCCTGGACGCCCTGGAGCTACGAGGCCCTAAGCCGCGCCAGCGGTTATGGCGCAGGGGTAGTGTCACCGGAGTGGTACGATCATCTGTGGCGTTATCAGGGCGCATCTCACCGCGATATTGGCTGGCTGTCACGGGCGGCAAGGCTATTTCGCGCAGCCGATCTCGACTGTTCCAGCGCCCACATTATCGAAGCGGCGCGGCTGGCGCAGACGCTGGCGATTATGCGCCATCACCCGCAACCGGGGCTTGACGAGCTTTGCGAAGCGCTGCAAACCGTAGTGTGTATGGGCGAAAGCGCGCCAATGCAGATGATTCGCCAGAAGTTAATTGTCGGCGATGCGCTGGGGAGCGTACCGGATGACACGCCCGTCGTGCCGCTCCAACGCGACATTACGCAACAGCAAAAAACGCTGCGCCTGAAGGCAGAAGCCAGTGAAAAAGTGCTGGATCTCGATCTGCGCAAACCCGGCGATCTGGCGCGTAGCCATTTACTGCATCGCCTGACCTTACTCGACATTCCCTGGGGCCATCTGGCTGGACAAGGAAATAACAGCAAAGGGACGTTCCACGAAGTCTGGTCGCTACGCTGGGAACCGGCACTGGCAATGAACATCATTACCGCCAGCCGTTGGGGAAACAGCATTGAGCAGGCCAGCGCCCGCTACGCCATTGAGAGGGCGCAACATGCCAGCACGCTGCCGGAACTGGCAAAGCTTATCCAACAGGTGCTCCTGGCCGATTTACAGACCGCGATTGCCCCCATCGCCAATGCGCTGGAATCACTGGCTGCCACTCAGGGCAATATCGAACAGTTGCTGGAAGCCCTGGCACCGCTGGTAGCGATTGTCCGCTACGGCAACGTGCGCCAGACGGACTCCGGAATGGTAATGCAGGTACTGATGAGCCTCGCCCCGCGCGCCGCCATAGCCCTACCCGGAGCCTGTTCGGCGCTCAACGACGACAGCGCCGCCAGTATGAGAGAAAAAGTCATCGACGCCCACGCCGCGCTGCGGTTGCTGGATAACGAAGATCTGTTAGCCAGCTGGTTGCAGGCGTTGATGGTGTTGGCAGAGGGCAGTACCGCGCACGCGCTGCTTCGCGGAACGGCAACGCGCCTGTTGTTTGATCTGCAAACGTTAACGACAGAACGGATCACCACGCTGATGAACCTGGCGCTATCGGCAGCCAATCCCCCGGCGGAAAGTGCCGCATGGGCGGAAGGTTTCCTCAACGACAGCGCGATGGTGCTGCTGCACAATAGCGAATTATGGCAGTTGATCGATGCCTGGCAAAGCGGCCTGACCGACGATCACTTCACCCGGATCCTGCCGATGCTACGGCGGACATTCGCCCGTTTCTCCAGCCCGGAACGCCGCCAGTTAGGCGAACGCGCCGCGCAGGGCGAGCGTGTCGCACAGCAAGAAGAGACCAGCGGTATATGGGATGAACAGCGTGCCGCGTTAATGCTGCCGCTACTGCACCGCATTCTGGCTTTGCCACCACACGAAAGGGAAAATCATGTCGAGTAACGAAATGGAACGGCTGCGCCGCTGGCGTCTGATCCTTGGAGAAGATGTCGACAATGCCTGTAACGTGGCGCTGGATGCCAGAGAGTCCGCGATTGATGCAGCGCTGGCGGCGCTGTATCAGCCAGAGGGTAAACATGGATTACGCGGCGGCACGAGTGGATCGTCACCCAAAGTCGCTCGCTGGCTGGGTGATATCCGCCAGTATTTCCCCTCTTCTGTGGTTCAGGTGATGCAAAAAGACGCCTTTGAACGTCTTAATTTGCACAGTATGTTGCTGGAGCCGGAGATGCTGGCAAACGTCCAACCTGATGTGCATCTGGTCTCCACGCTGATGTCGCTGAATGGCGTAATTCCGGCCAAAACCAAAGAAACCGCCAGGCTTGTGGTACGTAAAGTTGTCGAGCAATTGATGAAACAACTTGAAGAGCCAATGCGTAGTGCGGTGAGCGGCGCTCTTAATCGTGCGGTACGTAATCGTCGCCCACGCCATGCGGAGATTGACTGGCAGCGCACCATTCGCGCCAACCTGCGCCACTGGCAGGAAGAGTACAAAAGTATTGTTCCTGAAACGCTCATCGGCTACGGGCGCAAGTCACAGCGCACGCAAAAGGAGATCATTTTATGTATCGACCAGAGTGGGTCGATGGCCTCTTCGGTAGTCTATTCCAGTATTTTTGGCGCAGTAATGGCATCACTTCCGGCGGTAAAAACGCATCTGGTAGTTTTCGACACCGCAGTCGTTGATATGACAGAGAAGCTCGACGATCCGGTAGAGCTGCTGTTTGGTGTGCAGCTGGGCGGCGGCACCGACATCAACCGCGCGGTGGGCTACTGCCAGTCTTTGATTCGCGATCCGCGCAATACCATTCTGGTGTTGATTTCCGACCTCTACGAAGGCGGTGTGGAACGTAACCTGTTGCAACGCGCCAGTGAGTTGATTCAGTCCGGCGTGCAGGTAGTTACGCTGCTGGCCTTAAGCGACGAAGGCGCACCGTTTTACGACCGGGCGCTGGCAGGAAAACTCGCCGCTATGGGCATTCCCTCCTTTGCCTGTACCCCTGATTTATTCCCCGGCATGATGGCCGCCGCCATTCGCAAAGAAGACGTGAATCTGTGGGCGGCACAACACGGCGTAGTGACAGCAAGAGAAACCGCCTGAGAATTCTGGCCGGATGCCCCGCTCCGGCCTTTTTTGATTCATCTTCATCACAACGTTACAGCACAATTGCTGGAAAGCGCCTCGCATAACGTGAAGAAAACCCATGTAACAAGCCCACCTGGATTGTTACCGGCAGATGCCTGACGTATAGCTGATTCCATTATTCAACACAGCGCCATATAAAGGGACAGATAATGGAATCGCTCTCAGAGAGAACCTCAACAGGCTACCAGCAAATCCACGACGGTATTATTCACCTGGTCGATAGCGCCCGGACGGAAACGGTACGTAGCGTTAACGCGCTGATGACCGCGACATACTGGGAAATTGGCCGACGAATTGTCGAATTTGAACAAGGTGGCGAGGCCAGGGCTGCGTATGGTGCGCAGCTAATCAAGCGACGATCAAAGGATTTAAGTCTAAGGTATAAGCGTGGGTTCTCTGCAAAAAACTTACGCCAAATGAGGCTTTTTTACCTCTTTTTTCAACATGTTGAAATTCGCCAGACAGTGTCTGGCGAATTAACACCATTGGGAATTCCGCAGACACCGTCTGCAGAATTCCCATCGGCAAAGATTTGGCAGACGCTGTCTGCCAAATCTTTCCCCCTGCCCTGGTCCACCTACGTCCGTTTACTTTCCGTTAAAAACGCTGACGCCCGCAGCTTTTATGAAAAAGAGACGCTCCGCTGTGGCTGGTCTGTTCGCCAGCTAGAGCGGCAAATTGCGACCCAGTTTTATGAGCGGACACTACTGTCACATGACAAATCAGCCATGCTGCAACAACACGCTCCTGCCGAGACGCATATTCTTCCGCAGCAGGCGATACGCGATCCCTTTGTGCTCGAATTTCTGGAATTAAAAGATGAATACTCAGAATCCGATTTTGAGGAGGCGCTGATCAACCACCTGATGGATTTCATGCTGGAACTTGGGGATGATTTTGCCTTTGTCGGTCGACAACGAAGGTTACGCATTGATGACAACTGGTTTCGGGTCGATCTGTTGTTTTTCCACCGCCGTTTACGCTGCCTGCTAATCGTCGATCTAAAAGTGGGCAAATTTAGCTATAGCGATGCCGGACAAATGAATATGTATCTCAACTACGCCAAAGAGCACTGGACGCTACCGGATGAAAATCCGCCCATCGGTCTGGTTCTCTGTGCAGAGAAAGGAGCCGGAGAAGCACATTATGCTCTGGCAGGTTTGCCTAACACCGTTCTGGCAAGTGAATATAAGATGCAGCTACCTGATGAAAAACGACTCGCGGATGAACTCGTTCGAACACAGGCGGTGCTAGAGGAAGGCTATAGACGCCGTTAATTTCAGCGGTTTCGAATTCTGCAGACAGTGTCTGCAGAATCTTTAAAACGAACTAAGTTTTAAACCATTAAATCAGCCTTAACCTTCACCACCACCTTTTTAATCTCACCAGGTTCGCCAACAACGCATCCTGGTTTATGCGGTTCTCCCGGCATAAACACGGCGAACATTCCCGGTTGCAGGATGATGGCTTGCTCGTTTTCAATGGTACTGCAAAGCTGGTAATCATCTTCATGGTGGAACTCTTCACACTGGCGCGCAGTGCCTGCCATGCCAAACAGAATCCGTTCCTCACCGTTTAATAACAGCTGGATATCAATGTATTGCTCGTGCAATTCCGCTTTTTTCTCAACGGGCGATTGAGTGTTAAACGTCATGACATTCATAAAGATATTGTCGCCCTGTAATTCGTAACGACCCGGTGCTTTTTCTTGTGGTCTGGCAGCTAATGCCAGCGTTAACGCGTCCTGTAACGCCGGATGTAATCCGGCAGACGGTAATGACTGTACTTCACCCATCATCATAATTTTTCTCCCTGGGCCAACAACGCAGCCCCAAGTAAACCTGCATCATGGCGGTAGTGCGCCGCCAGTAAATCAACATGAAATGCCGCTGGCTCCTGCGCCAGATACGTTTCCACCAACGCCAGATACCCTTCTGCCAGACCAACGCTGCCACCGACCACCACGCACTGGCAATCAGTTGTGGCTTTAATATCAGCGGTCAGCCTTGCAAGCGTACGTGCGGAGCGGTGAATCAGCTGCTGCGCCTGCTCGTCGCCCTGCCCGGCGCGCGTGAAAATGGTTTTCGCATCCGCGCCAGCCAACTCCCCCTGAGCTGCCGCTGCAATGCCGCGACCAGAAGCAATCGCTTCCACGCAACCTGTGCGTCCACAGCCACAGACTGGACCCTGCGGATCGGCAAGCGTATGCCCGATATGTCCCGCCAGACCACCAGGGCCGGTAAGCAGTTTGCCGCTGCTCACTACACCGCCGCCGACACCAGTGGAAACGGTGATAAACACCATCTCGGTTATATCCCCTTCCAGCGCCTGATACTCCGCCCATGCTGCGGCCTGCGCATCATTAATGGCAATGGTCGGCAAATCGGTAAGTTGTTCCAGTGTTTTGACTAACGGAAAGTGTAGCAATCCACCGAGATTATGCGGATTCAGCGCCAGCAGGCTGCCATCGCGGATTATCCCGGTTGAAGCGATGGCAACTTGTTGCGCATGAGCGTGTAACGGGGAGACTAATGCGGATAAGGCATCACGCAGCGCCTGCGGAGTCTGGCTGGCAGGCGTAGGTAGTTCACGGCGATCGCGGATCTGCCCGTCAGCGCCAATCAGCGCGGCGGCAAGTTTAGTACCGCCGATATCAATCGCCAGTGTGGTCATAGCACCGCCTTTTTCATCGCTGTGTTGTACCACTGACAAATGTGTTCAAGACGTGTGATTGCAGAACCGACCGTCACCGCCCACGCGCCGTGGCGCATCGCATCCGCCGCCTGAGCAGGCGAGTTGTAACGCCCTTCGGCAATCACCCGACATCCGGCGTCGCTCAACGTTTTCACCAGCGCCAGATCCGGCTCTTCTGGCGTTTCAGGCGTGGTATAGCCAGAAAGCGTAGTACCAATAATCTCGGCGCCCAGCTTTTGGCATGCCAGGCCGTCTTCCGGCGTTGAGCAGTCGGTCATCGCCAGTAAACCATGATGATGGATACGTGCCAGCAGCGTTTCAACAGGCACCGGACGCGGTCGGTCGGTGCCGTCAATCGCGATAATGTCCGCGCCCGCCTGCGCCAGCGCATCAACATCTTCAATATAGGCCGTGATGCGTACCGGAGAATCCTCCAGATCGCGCTTCACAATCCCGATAATTGGCACGCTCACCACCGCACGCGTGGCTTGCAGATTTGCCACACCTTCGATGCGAATGGCAACCGCACCCGCCTGCTCTGCCGCTAATGCCATGGCAGCGACGATTTCCGGTTTATCAAGTGGGCTGTCAGGCACCGGCTGGCAGGAGACAATCAGGCCACCGTTGGCGGCGATTTTTTGATCCAGTTGTGCAAGTAACGACATACTTCTTCCCTTAGCA
This sequence comes from Escherichia sp. E4930, assembly GCF_005845405.1. Classification (NCBI taxonomy): domain Bacteria; kingdom Pseudomonadati; phylum Pseudomonadota; class Gammaproteobacteria; order Enterobacterales; family Enterobacteriaceae; genus Escherichia; species Escherichia sp. E4930. The sequence continues at coordinate 74,360 of NZ_VCDZ01000017.1, forward strand.
AAAGGCCCGGCACATGGCCGGGCAACAGGATTAACTTTTGGTTTTGACTAAATCGTTTTTGGCGCTGCCAAACGGCACGGCACCGCTAAATGGTTTGCCGTCGATAGCGTCATGAGTGCGCAATGCTTCCGGGCGCAGCCAACGCTGAACGCGAGAAGGCATATCCAGCCCAATCAGCAGGATCACCACGAACGTCAGACTGAACGAAAGCGATCCCAGTGCCGTCCCCAGATCCAGACGTTGAGCAATCAACGCACCAATGATCGGCGCCAGTGCGCCACCAAGTGCACCAACGTTGTAGGTAAAGCCCAGACCCGCCGCACGCTGGTCGGTATCGAAATAACCACCAATCAGTTTCGGTAAGATCCCGGAGATCCCCTGACCGAGCATCTGCTGGAAGAACAGCAACAGACCAAGTACCCAGACGTTTGCACCGCCAATCGCAAATACCGGAATAATCAGCAATTGCGAGGCTAACAGGCTACAAACGTAGGCTTTGCGCGTTCCCAGCCAGTCACCGAGGAAGCCGCCGACACAGCAACCCACCGCCGCCCCAAAGCCGCTAAAGAACAGCACATTGGCGACAGTATGCGGATCATAAGCAAGATCGGTTTTCAGATACGTTGGCAGCAGTGCCTGAATCGGCCACGAGTAGAGGAAAGCAAATAACACAACCACCATCAGCATTACGCCCGTTGGCCAGCGTTTGCCCGTACTCTGTACCATAAAGCTGATAAAGATTGCGGCGCATAACAGCCCGAGAACAGCGACGATTGCGGCATTTTGCAGGTTACCGGCGAAGCAGAACCACAGCGCAGTAGCCGCCGCCAGCGTCATCACGATATTGGCGATGCGATGTTCACCACGGTAGAGAATATCCACCATCGTGCGCACCGGTGCTTTGCCCCCGTGTTTCTCTTTCCAGTCTTCCGCTTCCGGGATGTTTTTCCGCAGCCAGAGAGCAAAGATGATCGGCAAAATGCCGATAAAGAACAGCGCACGCCAGCCCCAGACCGGAACCACCAGGCTGTAGACCTGAGCGGCAACGACGGCCCCCACAGAGAAGCCTGAAATCAGAAAACCACTGGCTTTGTTACGCAGCTGTTTTGGCCAGCTTTCAATGACATAGGTGGCGCTGGAACCGTATTCACCCGCCATCCCCATGCCTATCACCAGACGAGCGATAAACATAGTGATGTAGCCAGGCGCAAAGCCGCAGGCCAGCGTCCCGACCGAGAAGAGAACGATACTGGTGACCATTGCCAGACGACGCCCGTAGCGGTCGCCCATAGCGCCAAGCATCAGGCCGCCGAACCAACGAGAGATGAAGGCTGCGGAAATCAGACTTGCCGCCTGTACCGTTGTCAGCCCGAATTCACCTTGTACTTCAGTGAGTACCAGGGCAATTAAAACGAAATCAAAACCATCAAGCAGATATCCCAACCAGGCAGCGGAAAATGCGCGCCATTGCGCACGATTGAGATGGCGATACCACGGGATATTCTGGGTTGTAGTACTCATTGTGAGTCTCCCGCGGTGGGCAATGCCCACACGCTTTGGTATGAAAATTGTAGGGTACAGATGCGCTTAGTTCCCCTCACCCGGTAGGGGCGAGCGAGGGGAAAAAACTCACCCGCGCTCTTGCATCAACTGCTGAGCAAGCGCCTTCAGTTCTGGCAGATATTTTTCATCTACCGGACCAAACGGTTTACGGCACAGCGGAACAGACACCACATCCATATAGTGCAGGACGGTTTTCAGGCCGCGGAATACGCCGGTTTTAATGAGCAAATCAATGACTTTGTTGCACTCAGTTTGCAGCTTCTGCGCGGTCTGGATATCGCCTTCTTTCAGCGCCTTCACGATACCCTGATAACGCCAACCCATGATGTTGTAAGTACTGCCGATACCGCCGTCTGCGCCCGCCAGCAGGCCGGAAGCGAAGATTTCGTCGTAACCGTTATAGAGCACCAGATCCGGGTGTTCGCGACGGATCTGTTCCATCTGATAGAGATCGCCAGAGGTCTGTTTCAGCGCACCTACGCCAGGTAACGTAACCAGTGTATTGATCTGATCCAGAGTCAGTTTTACCCCGCTCAGTGCCGGAATGTTGTACACCACCATCGGCAAACCATCCGCCGAGTCAATGATTGACCGATAGTGATCGCAGTGTTCTTCAAAGCTGAAAGGATAGTAGAACGGCGTAACGGCGGAGACGGCATCGAAGCCATAACGTTTGGCTGAAGCCGCAAGCTGTTGGCTTTCAGCAGTACTGACGCAACCTACGTGAGCGATTAATTTAATCTTACCTTTCGCCTCTTCGGCGACGATTTCCATTACCTGTTCACGCTCGGAAAGGCTCTGCACAAAGGCTTCGCCTGTCGAACCACCCACGTACAAACCGTCGATGCCCTGCTGAATATTGAACTGAACCAGGCGGCGCAGACTCGCTTTATCCAGTGCTTGTTGTTGATCAAAAGGAGTCAGGAGTGCGGCCATCACGCCACGTAAATTCGTTGCCATAAATACCTCTGAAGTGATGCTTGTCTGTTGAAACGATATACCTTTATACCTGTTATACCAGATCAAATAAGCAACACATCATACAGAACGCTTATAATGCGATCTGCTTCACTAAAGTGGCATTATTTCTTTTTGTGAGTGGTTTGGCCGAAGGCGTGCCAGGTGGCAGAAACGCTGTTGAGATGCGATTGCAACGCGCGATCGGCTTCGTCGGGATCGTGGCGGCGGATCGCGTCAACGATCGCAATATGTTGTTGATAGCTGACGTTGTTATGCTCATGCAATGCCTGATCGGCGACCGTTGGGCGCGCGGCGATCAACCAGTCGAGCAAGGCAACGTGGATTGCCTTAAAGATCGGATTACCCGGGATCTCCGCCAGTACGCGGTGGAAATCAACGTCTGAACGAATGAACGCGGCATTGTTATCCAGCGACTGACTGTTGATTTCCAGGGCTTTTGCCAGCAAATCGATTTGTTCATCGGTGGCATGTTCAGCCGCATAGCGCACCAGGCTGGACTCAAAGAACAGACGTAACTGTTCGAAATGGGCTATCCCTCCTGGATGAGAAAGGAAATCTTTCGCCATACCGGACAACTCGCCGATGATGGTGTCCGCAGAAGGACGCGAGACGCGAGCGCGCTCACCGTTATTTATTTGCACCAGACCTTTACGCTTTAACGCCGCCAGCGCTTCACGCACCGAAGGACGCCCGACGTTAAAGAACGCCATGAGTTCGCGCTCAGACGGCAACTGCTCCCCTTCGCCAAACTCGCGGCGGCGGATCATCTGCTCCAGCTCTTCTTCCACCATTTCGGAGAGTTTTTTACGCGCCAGCGGACGGCTACGCAAGTTGCGACCAATTGCAGGTGAAGAATCTTCGTTTTGCGAATCAAATGCGTTCATAAGGCCCATTCTTTAAGGTCAGTGTGATTAACATCATCAATGACATCCTATCACAGGAATGAAAGCAGGGTGAAACGAAGGGTTTTACTCTTCGTACACCATCATTATCGTAATTAATTTAATAATTAACTTTTGCGAAAAATAAATATAACGCAGATAAAAACATCCCAGATAAATTATTTACAAGAATATTCATAGACATTATGAATATTATGAATGTGTTCTTGCGAAATAATCATAAATACATATTTTATAATGAAAAATCCTCTTTATTACGATTAAAAAATTCGACACCAACACCATAAATAGCCTTGTAAAAAATATAACATCATTGTTTTCAATCTGCCGTTAATGGGATTGACCATATTCTTTTGACACGGAGTTGAACAATGTTCGGCATAATTATTTCTGTCATCGTGTTAATAACGATGGGCTATTTGATCCTTAAAAATTACAAACCACAGGTGGTGCTGGCCGCAGCGGGTATCTTCCTGATGATGTGTGGTGTCTGGTTAGGGTTTGGGGGTGTACTCGACCCCGCCAAAAGCAGCGGCTATCTGATTGTTGATATTTATAATGAAATCCTGCGCATGCTGTCCAACCGCATTGCCGGGTTGGGGCTGTCGATTATGGCGGTGGGCGGTTATGCCCGCTACATGGAGCGCATAGGAGCCAGTCGGGCGATGGTGAGCTTGTTAAGCCGCCCGTTAAAGCTCATTCGCTCACCGTATCTCATACTGTCGGCAACTTACGTCATCGGTCAATTCATGGCGCAGTTTATTACCAGCGCTTCCGGTCTGGGTATGTTACTGATGGTCACGTTATTTCCGACGCTGGTGAGTCTGGGAGTAAGTCGCCTCTCTGCGGTGGCGGTTATAGCGACCACCATGTCTATTGAGTGGGGGATTCTGGAAACGAACTCCATTTTTGCAGCCCAGGTAGCGGGAATGAAAATTGCCACTTACTTCTTCCACTACCAGCTTCCGGTCGCCTCTTGTGTCATTCTCTCAGTGGCAATCTCCCACTTTTTCGTGCAACGCGCTTTTGACAAAAAAGATAAAAATATCAATCACGAACAGGCGGAGCAAAAGGATCTCAACAATGTCCCACCGCTCTATTACGCCATTTTACCGGTGATGCCGTTAATCCTGATGCTCGGCTCGCTGTTCCTCGCCCACGTCGGGCTGATGCAGTCAGAACTGCATCTGGTGGTGGTGATGTTACTGAGTTTGACGGTGACGATGTTTGTTGAGTTCTTCCGCAAGCATAACTTGCGCGAAACAATGGACGATGTGCAGGCGTTTTTTGACGGCATGGGTACGCAGTTTGCCAACGTGGTAACGCTGGTGGTCGCGGGTGAAATATTTGCGAAAGGCTTAACGACGATTGGCACCGTTGATGCGGTTATCAAAGGCGCAGAGCATTCTGGCCTTGGTGGCATTGGCGTGATGATTATTATGGCGCTGGTAATTGCCATTTGTGCCATTGTGATGGGCTCCGGCAATGCGCCATTTATGTCATTTGCCAGCCTTATTCCGAATATCGCAGCTGGACTGCACGTACCCGCGGTAGTGATGATTATGCCGATGCACTTTGCCACAACGCTGGCGCGTGCGGTTTCGCCGATTACTGCGGTAGTGGTAGTAACTTCAGGAATAGCAGGCGTTTCGCCCTTTGAAGTGGTGAAGCGGACTGCGATCCCAATGGCAGTCGGATTCGTGGTGAATATGATCGCCACAATTACGCTATTTTATTAAGCCCTTAAAACGACAAAACAGGCCACCTGGGCCTGTTTTTGTTTTACTTCACAACGCGTAATGCCGGGCGACCACCACGTGGCGGTTGCGGCGGTTCATCATCGGGATGATTATCATCATCGCGATCTGGCTTATCGCCATCAATGACCGACATAACGGTTTCATTATCTGCCGATACATCTTCATCATTCATGATGCTGGCATCTTCGTCGTAGGCAGCTTCAGGCTCGAACATTGTGCCTGCGCCATTTTCACGGGCGTAGATAGCCAGCACAGCAGCCAACGGTACTGAAACTTGCCGCGGGATACCGCCAAAGCGCGCGTTAAAGCGCACTTCATCATTCGCCAGTTCCAGGTTGCCGACCGCACGCGGAGCAATGTTGAGTACGATTTGCCCGTCACGTGCATATTCCATAGGAACCTGCACGCCAGGGAGCGTCACATCCACCACCAGGTGCGGCGTGAGCTGGTTATCCAGCAACCACTCATAGAATGCACGCAGCAGATAGGGACGACGTGGTGTTAGCTGTGACAAATCCATACAGATTAACTCCGGCCCAGACGCATTTCACGTTCAGCTTCGGTTAAGGAAGCAAGGAAAGAGTCACGCTCAAAGACGCGGGTCATATAGCCTTTCAGCTCTTTCGCACCCGGGCCGCTGAACTCGATGCCCAGTTGCGGCAGACGCCACAGCAGCGGAGCAAGGTAGCAATCGACCAGGCTGAACTCATCGCTCAGGAAGTACGGCTTCTGACCGAAGACCGGCGCAATCGCCAGCAGTTCTTCGCGCAGTTGCTTACGTGCGGCATCCGCTTCAGAGGCTGAACCGTTGATGATGGTGTTCATCAGCGTGTACCAGTCTTTTTCGATGCGGTGCATGTACAGGCGGCTTTCACCGCGAGCTACCGGGTAAACAGGCATCAGTGGCGGATGCGGGAAACGCTCATCCAGGTATTCCATAATGATGCGAGATTCCCACAGGGTCAGCTCACGATCCACCAGGGTCGGAACGCTCTGATTCGGGTTGAGGTCAATCAGATCCTGAGGCGGATTGTCCTTTTCCACGTGTTCGATCTCGAAACTTACACCTTTTTCAGCCAGCACGATGCGGACCTGATGGCTATAGATGTCAGTAGGACCGGAAAACAGCGTCATTACCGAACGTTTGTTGGCAGCGACAGCCATGAAAACCTCCAGGTATAGTCAGAATTTTTACTGCTACCAGCCACCAGGTGGCCAGTCAGAAGTTGTGTTACCCAGTAAGGAACGACACTCTTTGTTCGAAAAACAAACAAAAAATGAGCAATACCCGACATTTGGGCAGAAAATTGGATGATAGTTTACCAGATTTTGCGACCTTTGTGGTGAGTCGATGCCGGAAATGGGGAAAAAGAGATGTTCCTTAGTCTGAAATGCTTGACTTAATCCCCACCAGAAATGTTGTTTACCTCTTTTACGCCGTTGCTATCGGTGCGCCCCAGCCATCAAAACTACCGCCATGCTTTTCAGCCAAATCGGTAAGCTGGCATGTAATCTCGGTCATATGCCATTGTTCAGGAGCATCAGTGTTCGTAAATGACGCCATATACCCTGGTTGTTGGTCGTTCATCCGAATGCTCACCAGCGTAATGCCATATGGCAATTTCGTCACGTCCTCCGCAAAGGCGCGTGCAGCAGCTTCTGTCGGCAATGTCGCGTAGTAATCAATGGTGCGTGGAAGAGTCAAATCGTCACCATGTTCCAGCAGCCCACGGCATACGCGGGAATCGTGTATCCAGTTCCAGTCATATTTCGACGGGTACAGGAACTGGCGATAGTAATTTCCGTTATCGTTTTTACTCATACTATAGCTGCAAGAGACTTCCGGGCCACCCGCGAGCAATTTATCCAGCGTTCTTTCCCAGTCCAGTTCTTTTTCCGACTGGAAAACAAAATCGCGCCAGCCTTCTTGTGTTACCACCCCCACCAACCAAATCGGTAATGCCTTGCCCCTCTCCTCAAGCCAGTCCTCGATACGATTTAAACGTTGTGTTTCATCAGGCTGCGGTAAACCGTTTTCATAACAATGGGTATAACGCACACGAAAGAACCAGGTGTGGTTAAGTCGATCAAATCTTTCGTCCTGAATGGCGCCGATATCAACACGTATGCCCGTGACATGGTCATCCACTGTTGTAATAAAGAACTCCCATTTATTCGACAACGTTAAAGATTCTTTCTTGTTAAACAATGCATTAAATAATCCCATCGCGATATCCTTTTCTACAGTACGTGGAAAATACTATTAAAAAGAGAATAATGCTGAAGAGAGAGGGAAAAGAGGCTGGAATCGGACTTTAGCCATAAAAAAACCCGCCGAAGCGGGTTTTTTTCGCAAATTGTATTCTGCCGAAGCAGAAAGCAATTAACGTTTGGAGAACTGCGGACGACGACGTGCTTTACGCAGACCGACTTTCTTACGTTCAACCTGACGAGCGTCACGAGTAACGAAGCCAGCTTTACGCAGTTCAGAACGCAGGGATTCGTCGTACTCCATCAGAGCGCGGGTGATACCGTGACGGATCGCACCAGCCTGACCAGAGATACCACCACCTTTAACAGTGATGTACAGATCCAGTTTCTCAACCATGTCGACCAGTTCCAGCGGCTGACGAACTACCATGCGGGCAGTTTCACGACCGAAGTACTGTTCCAGAGAACGTTGGTTGATAACGATTTTACCGTTGCCCGGTTTGATGAAAACGCGAGCTGCGGAACTTTTGCGGCGACCAGTGCCGTAGTATTGATTTTCAGCCATTGCCTATAATCCCGATTAGATGTCAAGAACTTGCGGTTGCTGTGCCGCGTGGTTGTGCTCGTTACCCGCGTAAACTTTCAGTTTACGGAACATAGCACGACCCAGCGGGCCTTTTGGCAACATGCCTTTAACCGCGATTTCAATCACACGCTCAGGACGGCGAGCAATCATCTCTTCAAAGGTCGCTTGTTTGATACCACCGATGTGACCGGTGTGGTGATAGTACACTTTGTCAGTACGCTTGTTGCCGGTTACAGCAACTTTGTCAGCGTTCAGAACGATGATGTAATCACCGGTATCTACGTGCGGAGTGTATTCCGCTTTGTGCTTACCGCGCAGGCGACGAGCCAGTTCAGTAGCCAGACGGCCCAGAGTTTTACCGGTCGCGTCAACAACATACCAGTCGCGTTTTACGGTTTCTGGTTTAGCTGTAAAAGTTTTCATTAAAAGCTTACCCAATAAATAGTTACACGTTGGTGAACACCCAAACGTCTTCAATTGTTGAGGTTCACACGACAAAGTCCGGCAAACCTACCCCTTCGAATAGCCTATGCCAGCACACAAAAAGTTTCGGGAAAAAAAACTTTCTTGTAACGTGGGGTCGCAGGATTATAGAGAAGTCGGGGTCAAAGATCGACCCCTTTTTGTGATTTATGGCAGGTTTTACCCCGCCAAATGCTCGCGCTTCAAATACTCTTCGCTCTGCATCTCTTGTAGACGTGACAGGCAACGCTGGAACTCAAACTTCAGTCGCTCGCCCTGATAAATTTCATACAAAGGCACTTCTGCGCTCACCACTAATTTGACATGGCGCTCGTAAAACTCATCCACCAGCGCAATAAAACGTCGTGCTTCGCTCTCCATCAACCGCGTCATGACTGGCACATCAAACAACATCGCTGTGTGAAACAGGCGTGAGAGTGCTATATAGTCATGCTGGCTGCGGGCATCGACACACAAGGTGGTAAAAGAGACGGCAAGCGTCTGATTCTCAACGCCCATTGTCGCCAGCGGTCGATGGTTAATTTCTAACGTCGGTGAATTTTCGCGTTTCGCCCCCGCCAGCACCAACCAAAGTTTATCCATTTGCGCACGGGTTTCATCATTGAGCGGCGACAGCCATAAATGCGCCTGGGTAAGCGTTCGTAGTCGATAATCGACGCCTGCATCGACATTCATTACATCGCAATACTGTTTAATGGCGTCGATAGCCGGTAGAAAACGCGCTCGTTGCAGACCATTACGATAAAGCTCATCAGGTGGAATATTTGACGTTGCGACCAGCGTTATTCCGCGAGCGAACAGGGCTTTCATTAAACCGCCAAGCAACATGGCATCGGTAATATCCGAAACAAAAAATTCATCAAAACAGAGGACATCGGTTTCTGCTTTGAAGCGATCGGCAATAATTTCCAGCGGGTCAGTCTGCCCCTGTAATGCGGTCAGTTCTTCATGCACGCGCAGCATAAAACGGTGAAAGTGCAGGCGCTGTTTCCGCTCACCCGGCAAACTTTGATAGAAAAGGTCCATCAGCCAGGTTTTCCCGCGTCCTACACCGCCCCACATATATAAGCCACGCACCGGCGCACTGCTTGCCTCTTCGCGCTTCCCCCACAGTTTACCGACTCGCGCCATTAACCCACTCGCCCTTGCAGTGGGCTGCGTGCTGTTGATTAATTCCTGGTAGATAATCTCCAGCCGACTGACGGCCTCTTTTTGTACGTCGTCAGGTTGATGGCTGCCCTCATTGAGCGCCTTCAGGTATTGCGATGTCGGGGTAACGCTTTGCATGATGTTCTTGTTATTCCTTGAATAATCGGTGTGCCGTTGTTCACGGTTGACGAAAAAAAGGCCGTTCTACACTACGCGATATGCAGTCGGGATTCCACTTCTGTGGAATTAACGGTTATAGTGGCATAATCAGCCGCAGGCATGGAGCCTGAAGCCAACACCCTACGGAAACAAAAGACAACGGGAGATGTTCATGACCTGGGAATATGCGCTAATTGGGTTAGTCGTCGGCATCATTATTGGTGCTGTGGCCATGCGTTTTGGTAATCGTAAACTACGCCAGCAACAGGCGTTGCAGTACGAACTGGAAAAAAATAAAGCTGAACTGGACGAGTATCGCGAAGAGTTGGTTAACCACTTTGCCCGCAGCGCGGAATTACTGGATACCATGGCGCATGACTATCGCCAGTTGTATCAACACATGGCGAAAAGCTCCAGCAGCCTGCTGCCGGAACTGTCCGCAGAAGCAAACCCGTTCCGTAATCGTCTGGCTGAGTCTGAAGCCAGCAACGATCAGGCACCGGTGCAGATGCCACGCGACTATTCTGAAGGCGCATCTGGCCTGCTGCGCACTGGCGCAAAGCGCGACTAATTTATTTTGCGGGCGCAGCCATTGCGCCCTCCTCTTCTCTCCCTCCCCGACTATCATTTAATCTGGTGTCTCATTGTTAGCCGTCTGAAAATTCAATAACATCAAACTGTTTTGAATCTCTTTTTCTTATCATTCAGGTACGAGAGCAGGAATAATGAAAAAACAAACCCAGCTGTTGAGTGCATTAGCGTTAAGTGTCGGGTTAACTCTCTCGGCGCCGTTTCAGGCTGTCGCGTCGATTCCCGGCCAGGTTGCCGGTCAGGCGCCATTGCCCAGCCTGGCCCCGATGCTGGAAAAAGTGCTTCCCGCGGTGGTAAGCGTGCGAGTTGAAGGGACTGCCAGCCAGGAACAGAAAATCCCGGAAGAATTCAAAAAATTTTTTGGCGATGATTTACCGGATCAACCTGCGCAACCCTTTGAAGGTTTAGGCTCCGGTGTCATCATCAATGCCAATAAAGGTTATGTGCTGACCAACAATCACGTCATCAATCAGGCACAGAAAATCAGTATTCAGCTCAATGACGGACGCGAGTTTGATGCGAAGTTGATTGGCAGCGATGACCAGAGCGATATCGCCCTGCTACAAATTCAGAATCCGAGCAAATTAACGCAAATCGCCATTGCCGACTCCGACAAACTGCGCGTCGGTGATTTTGCCGTCGCGGTCGGTAACCCATTTGGCCTTGGGCAAACCGCGACTTCAGGCATTGTTTCTGCATTAGGTCGCAGCGGGTTAAATCTCGAAGGTCTGGAAAACTTTATCCAGACCGATGCATCCATTAACCGGGGTAACTCCGGCGGTGCGCTGTTAAACCTTAACGGCGAGTTGATTGGTATTAACACCGCAATTCTTGCCCCTGGCGGCGGTAGCGTCGGGATTGGCTTTGCTATCCCCAGCAATATGGCGCGTACCCTGGCGCAGCAACTTATCGACTTTGGTGAAATTAAACGCGGTCTGTTAGGCATTAAAGGTACCGAGATGAGTGCCGATATCGCCAAAGCGTTTAATTTAGATGTGCAACGTGGCGCGTTTGTCAGTGAAGTACTGCCTGGTTCTGGCTCGGCGAAAGCGGGCGTGAAAGCAGGCGATATTATTACCAGTCTCAACGGCAAACCGCTCAATAGCTTCGCCGAGTTGCGTTCCCGCATCGCCACCACTGAACCTGGTACTAAAGTGAAGCTTGGTCTGTTACGTAACGGCAAGCCGCAGGAAGTGGAAGTGACGCTTGATACCAGCACATCTTCTTCAGCCAGTGCAGAGATGATTACACCGGCGCTGGAAGGCGCAACGTTGAGTGACAGTCAGCTAAAAGATGGCGGAAAAGGCATTAAGATCGACGAAGTTGTCAAAGACAGCCCCGCCGCTCAGGCAGGTTTACAGAAAGATGATGTAATTATTGGCGTGAACCGCAATCGGGTGAACTCGATTGCTGAGATGCGCAAAGTACTGGCAACCAAACCGGCTATTATTGCCCTGCAAATCATGCGCGGTAATGAGAGCATTTACCTGCTAATGCGTTAATGTCATAAACCGGGCATCAGGCTGACGTGTGATGTCCGGTTAACTCGTGATATGCTGCTGCCGTTCCCTTTTTTAATGACACCTCCATCATGTTTGTGAAGCTCTTACGATCCGTTGCGATTGGATTAATTGTCGGTGCGATTTTGCTGGTTGCCATGCCTTCACTGCGCAGCATTAACCCGCTTTCCACACCGCAATTCGACAGTACCGACGAGACGCCTGCCAGTTATAATCTGGCGGTCCGCCGCGCCGCGCCAGCTGTGGTAAATGTCTATAACCGTGGTTTGAACACATCCTCACACAACCAGCTTGAGATCCGTACGCTAGGGTCAGGTGTGATCATGGATCAACGTGGTTATATCATTACCAATAAACATGTAATCAACGACGCCGATCAGATCATCGTCGCCTTACAGGATGGTCGTGTTTTTGAAGCGTTGCTGGTTGGCTCTGATTCACTGACCGATCTGGCGGTGCTCAAAATTAATGCCACTGGCGGTTTACCCACCATTCCAATCAATTCTCGTCGCATACCGCACATTGGCGATGTAGTGCTGGCGATCGGTAACCCGTACAACCTCGGGCAAACCATTACCCAGGGGATTATCAGCGCCACGGGTCGCATCGGCCTGAACCCGACCGGGCGGCAAAACTTTCTGCAAACCGATGCATCCATTAACCACGGCAACTCCGGCGGTGCACTGGTGAACTCGCTGGGCGAACTGATGGGCATCAACACACTGTCGTTTGATAAGAGTAACGATGGCGAAACTCCAGAAGGCATCGGTTTTGCCATTCCCTTCCAGTTGGCAACCAAAATTATGGATAAGCTAATCCGCGATGGACGTGTTATTCGTGGCTATATCGGTATTGGCGGCCGCGAAATCGCACCATTACACGCGCAAGGTGGTGGTATCGATCAACTGCAAGGGATTGTGGTTAATGAAGTGTCACCTGATGGCCCGGCGGCTAATGCCGGTATCCAGGTCAACGATCTGATTATCTCGGTGGACAACAAACCTGCAATCTCCGCTCTGGAGACAATGGATCAAGTGGCAGAAATTCGACCAGGTTCGGTGATTCCGGTGGTGGTGATGCGTGACGATAAAAAACTGACATTGCAGGTCACTATTCAGGAATATCCAGCGACCAATTAAGTCGTGCGCTCAAAACAAAAAACCGGAGGCGTTGCTCCGGTTTTTTATTATTCGTTAATCAATTACTTATTAACGAACTCTTCGCCCAGGGCGATATCTTTCTTCAGCGTATCCAGCATTCCTTCCAGCGCGTTCTGTTCAAATGCGCTCAGAGTACCGATGGATTTACGCTCTTCTACGCCATTTTTACCCAGCAGAAGCGGTTGAGAGAAGAAACGAGCATACTGGCCGTCACCTTCAACGTAGGCACATTCAACGACACCTTTTTCGCCTTGCAGCGCACGAACCAGAGACAGGCCGAAGCGTGCAGCTGCCTGGCCCATGGACAGGGTTGCAGACCCGCCACCGGCTTTCGCTTCAACCACTTCCGTACCCGCGTTCTGGATACGTTTTGTCAGATCAGCAACTTCCTGCTCGGTAAAGCTTACGCCAGGAACTTGAGACAGCAGCGGCAGAATGGTAACGCCAGAGTGACCGCCAATAACCGGAACTTCAACTTCGCCCGGCTGTTTGCCTTTCAGTTCAGCGACAAACGTATTAGAACGAATGATATCCAGCGTGGTGACGCCAAACAGTTTGTTCTTGTCATACACACCCGCTTTCTTCAGCACTTCCGCAGCGATTGCTACCGTGGTGTTTACCGGGTTTGTAATGATACCGATGCACGCTTTCGGGCAGGTTGTCGCAATTTGCTGTACCAGATTCTTCACGATACCGGCGTTAACGTTAAACAGGTCGGAACGATCCATCCCTGGTTTACGCGCTACACCTGCGGAGATTAGAACCACATCAGCGCCTTCCAGCGCAGGGGTCGCATCTTCACCAGAAAAACCTTTGATTTTCACAGCAGTAGGGATATGGCTCAGGTCGACGGCCACACCGGGAGTGACTGGAGCGATATCATACAGGGAGAGTTCTGAACCTGAAGGCAGTTGGGTTTTTAACAGTAATGCAAGCGCCTGGCCAATACCGCCAGCAGCGCCGAGGACTGCGACTTTCATCCTAAACTCCTTATTATATTGATAAACTAAGATATGTTGCTCCGCTGCCGCGACCTTAATCCACAAATTAACAGTTTACAATGACCACTTCTCAAGAATGTGTAGTCACGCAAATTTGGCGTTTATGCATTTAATTGACGTAATCAGGAACCTAACTTACGTAATTAACAGCCGCTTATGCATCAGAGCAACATTCCAACAGGTGGTGACAATATACCCTACCGTTCAGCCAAAACAACATCAATTTGATAACAATTAATTTACTTTTAAGCAGAATTTGCGCGCCGTGACGCAGGCATGTTTCTCAATCACGAAATTTGATAAAATCCCGCTCTTTCATAACATTATTTCAGCCTTCTCCAGGGCAGACTGTTTGCATAAAAATTCATCTGTATGCACAATAATGTTGTATCAACCACCATATCGGGTGACTTATGCGAAGCTCGTCTAAGCAAGAAGAATTAGTTAAAGCGTTTAAAGCGTTACTTAAAGAAGAGAAATTTAGCTCCCAGGGCGAAATCGTCGCCGCATTGCAGGAGCAAGGCTTTGACAATATTAATCAGTCTAAAGTCTCGCGGATGTTGACCAAATTTGGTGCTGTACGTACCCGCAATGCAAAGATGGAAATGGTTTACTGCCTGCCAGCTGAACTGGGCGTACCAACCACCTCCAGTCCGTTGAAGAATCTGGTGCTGGATATCGACTACAACGACGCTGTTGTTGTAATACATACCAGTCCTGGCGCGGCGCAGTTGATTGCGCGTCTGCTGGACTCTCTGGGCAAAGCAGAAGGTATTCTTGGTACCATCGCAGGTGATGACACCATCTTTACCACCCCTGCTAAAGGTTTCACCGTCAAAGACCTGTACGAAGCGATTTTAGAGCTGTTCGACCAGGAGCTTTAATCTCTGCCCCGTCGCTTCTGGCGGCGGGGAAAATAATGCATTCTCCATTCATCGCCCTGCTTTCCCCTGCCATTCATTTAACGAATAGTGCGTTTTATAGCGACAAAACATTCACACAACGAATACACAGAGAAAAAAACGCACATTTTGCAAAAACACATATCTTATTGAAATAAATGTCATTTTTACTAAACGCCCGTATTTTTAATTCACTTTTGTTATAAAAATTAATCTTTTTAACAATTCTCCCTCAATAGAAACAGTTAGCGTGGTATTAATTAGCTCAATAATTAGTGTATACTTAATTTTGTGATATGGGTCACGAAACAAAGGCCCAGCTAAAAGATTATGTCGAGGTAAAAATCATGAAAATCAAAACCACTGTTGCTGCATTAAGTGTGCTCTCTGTTCTCTCTTTCGGTGCTTTCGCTGCCGATTCCATTGATGCTGCACAAGCTCAAAACCGTGAAGCCATCGGCACCGTGTCCGTCAGCGGTGTAGCATCTTCTCCAATGGATATGCGTGAAATGCTGAACAAAAAAGCGGAAGAGAAAGGCGCGACTGCTTACCAGATTACCGAAGCGCGTAGCGGCGATACCTGGCACGCCACAGCTGAACTGTACAAATAAACCCTCATCGTCTTGTCCGACGACATTGCCCCCGGTTTGGGGGCTTTTTTTTTGCGCTAGTGACGAACATTGAAACGCAAATGCCCTTCCAGCTCTTCCTCCGCCTCATCAAACAGCAATATTAACGCGCCAAAACGCCGACGCGTTTTTTCTCCCAGATGAACAAATTCGATCTCCAGCGGTAGCGGCAGAACATCGTTCATTAATACATCCCACAGTGAGTCGAGATCGCGCACTTTATCTTTCGCCAGACCAAAGGTTTGGCGAAAGTCGCGATAAAAGTCCTCCTGACTCTCAATCTCATCAAAATCAAAGCTATAGATATTCATCTGTTGCCACCGTCACGTTTCGCGGCGAGTTCTGCCGTTCATCGCTAAGTATAGACATGAAAAAACCGACGCTTTTGGCATCGGTTTCTGATTACTGACAAAGTGCACTTTGTTCATGCCGGATGCGGCGTGAACGCCTTATTCGGCCTACCAGGGGGGCAAATTCAATATAGGCCTGATAAGCGTAGCGCATCAGACAATTTGGAGTATGTCAGCAATCTCAACCGACACCTTTTGGCGTCGGCTTTGATTTAATTATCGGTTAGCGCGTGCTGGTATTTATGCAGCATACCGGTAAGCCGATGCACCGGTTCCGTGACCTGCGGCGGCGCTTGCCAGATGCGTAGTTTTTCCTGGTAGATATCCAGTTCTTCCAGCAACTGACCGAAGTAACGACGGCGTTTGTCATCGCTGCGGGCAGAAATCACGTGGTCCGCTGTACGGCGCATTTGTCGGTGAAATGCCGATAAATCATCGTTCACGGGTATCGGCGCATCACGCAATCGCTGGTGAGCGATAATCATCGTTAACGCCAGGCGAAACTTCGGCAAATCGCCGGGAAATTTATTCATCAGCAAAAACAACTGCTGATAAAGCGCTGGCAGATGGTTCTCTTTACGCCGGGCGACATTGGTGGTCATCGCGGAAACAGCGGCAGAAACAAACTGATTAAGCAGCACGCGTCCTGTCCTGTCGCGCGATTTATCCCGCACCAGTAGAATGACGATGAACGCCAGCACACAGCCCACGATTTGCCCCAACGCGCTATCGAGAAACTGACTGAACTGAAAGGTCATCGGGTTATCCAACACGATAATATTAATCGTACTGGCCAGCGCGCCCATCGATCCCAACCGCCGTTTCTGCACTTCAATACCAAGGAAGAATCCCAGCACCGCCAGGCTAAGGCACAGCAGCAACATACTCTGTTGGGTATTGGGGATAATCACCAAAAAATAGAGCAGTCCTAACGGTAGCGCCGCTACCGTGCCGTAGATAAAGTCGATCGCCACCATGCGTGGATTAGGTAAACGCATTGCCAGCGACGTTACGACGGCAATCATCACCATTGCGCCACTGCCGGAGGTCCATCCGGTCCACAGCCAGAACAAAGTCCCCAGCATGCAGGACAGCGTGGTACGCCAGAAGTTGACCATTGCATGATGACGCTCGGCGGATTCTACTTTTACTTCCGGCTCGCCTTGCAGGATCTCTTCTTCAGTGGCGTTAATTTTGGTGTTACTGATAACGCCTCGCTTGAGCAACTGATAACGCGTTGCCGCCGCAACCCAGCTATAAATAGTGATGGGTGTTTCACGTTCCCCGGTCCAGGCAATCACCCGCCGCAGGCGTTTTAGCTGCTTATGGACGTCCTGCGCAGTTTCTACCGGCGTGTCAAAAAATTCGCGGAAGGTATCAGTGATCAACTCCGGGCGCGAGTTCTGAATGAGATAAGTTTCGCAGGACTGGGTTACCAGCGTCAGCGACAGCGTGTTGATCGCTTTTAAACGCCGATTGGCACGCGCCCAGCGGGAAGATTCCATGTTCAGATTGCTACGCATCCCTTGCAGCGCCGTGGTGCGGCGAACCAGGTCGCCCCAGGCCTTATCAACAATCTCGCCATCACCATGTTTGATGCATAATTGCATTAGTTGATATTGCGCCACCAGCAAACTTTCCAGCTCTCGATCCACTTCTTGTTTGATCGATCGTGGAGAAAAGAGCAGATCCGCCACAATAGCACACACAATACCAATGACGATTTCACTACAACGTTCAACGGCAAACTGCGGCGTCAGCAGCGGTTCTGGCTGAATGGTGATCACAATGATCAGCGCTGTATAACCGGCAAGCCCCCACGCATAGGAGTTCTCTACTCGTACCAGCGAGGAGAGCCAGGTACAAAAACCGGCCCAGATACAGCACACCAGAATCATCAACAATGGCGCACGGATCATCGCAATAATGATCACCAACCCGGCAATACAACCGATAAATGTACCGATGATGCGTAAAAAACCGCGATAGCGGATGGCGCCAGAGTACGGTTCGCCACCGGCGGCAAAGGCAGGACCGGCGGCAACAATCGCCGCAGTCAGAACAGCCCAGCGTGGTGTTTCAAGCTGAAAATGAAAGCCAACAAACAGCGCCAGCACAATGGCGGTCGCCAGTTTTACCGCGAAGCGAATATGTTGGTTAGCAATGGAGAAAATACCCATCGTGATTAACCAAACTCACGCAGGCGATGGGCCATTTTACGGAAGAACGAATCCTGGCTTTCATCGCGATCTTGTTTACCCGTAACCACCACAGTAGCGGTAGTCCCCGCAGGCCAGATGTTATCTTGCTGGTTGTCGAGACGAATACGTACCGGGACACGTTGCGCCAGACGCACCCATTCAAGGTTGGAATCGATGGTCGCCATCCCTTTGTCGTCACGCGTACTGCTGGCGTTAGTGACTCCAGCGGCAACACTATCGACAGTCCCTTTCAGCACTTTATTGCTACCAAGCGGCGTGATTTCTGCGCGATACCCAGAACGTACCCCTTCCAGCTTGGTTTCTTCCATATAGGCCAGCACATAGAAGGAGTTCTGTTTCACCAACGCTACAGCCGTGGAACCACGCGTAATAAATTCACCGGTATAGACGTTGAGGTTGGTCACCCAGCCATCTGCTGGCGCGCGGATCACGGTACGTTCAAGATCCAGTTTTGCCAGATCGCGGGTTGCCTGAGCTTTCGCTAACTGATGCAGGACCGTTTGCAGCACGTTATTGGCCTGGTCTATCTCTTCGCGAGACATCGCCTGTATGCCGAGACGGTTGCGACGTCCAGCTTCCTGGCGTTTTTCCTGCGCCAGTACCTGATAATAGGCAACATCAGCTTCCGCTTCTTCGAGGGCCTTTTGGTAGCGTGGCTGGTCGATGGTGAACAGTACCTGTCCTTTTTTCACCAGCTGGTTATCATGAACATTCACTTGGGTGATGAGTCCGGAGACATCCGGCGCAATCGCGACCACATCGGCGCTAAAGCGCGCGTCACGCGTCCACGGAGATTCGGTGTAATAGACCCAGGCATTAAAAATTGCGATGAAGGCCAGAATGACTAATACGACCGTGATGGCCGTACGGGAGAATTTTCTTATTAGTGTTTTCACTTCAACCTCAAACGAACAGTCGCGATATCAAATAAAACAAACAGCAATAGAGCGCGGTGTTGAACAGCGCCGGATGCCAGACGAAGTCGTAGATACCTGTTGGCACAAGGACCCGGCGCACCAGCCAGAAAATCGCCAGTGATAAAAGCAATTCGAAAAATATCGGTGGGAAGGACAGCCCAAACACCACGATAACGGGAAACAGACTCATGTTGACCTTGGTTGTATAGAGAGAGCAGGTGTTATTATTTTCAGCATCTGTCGCCGCAGAGAAGGGCATAGAAAGCCGGGCGAGAGCAACATTGCTGTAGATTGATATTTAATATATTAGCGTAACTGTTATGCTGTTATCTATATTATGTGATCTAAATCACTTTTAAGTCAGAGTGAATAATGGAACGACTAAAACGCATGTCGGTTTTCGCCAAAGTAGTTGAATTTGGTTCGTTTACCGCCGCCGCCAGACAGCTTCAAATGAGCGTTTCATCCATCAGTCAGACGGTGTCTAAACTGGAAGATGAGTTGCAGGTAAAGTTGTTAAACCGCAGCACACGCAGCATTGGCCTGACCGAAGCAGGTAGAATTTACTACCAGGGCTGCCGTCGGATGCTCCATGAAGTGCAGGATGTCCATGAGCAACTGTATGCCTTCAATAACACGCCTATCGGGACGCTGCGCATTGGCTGTTCTTCAACTATGGCTCAAAATGTTCTCGCTGGGCTGACGGCAAAAATGTTGAAAGAGTACCCTGGTTTAAGCGTCAATCTGGTTACCGGAATTCCTGCACCCGACCTGATTGCCGACGGTCTGGATGTCGTGATCCGCGTCGGCGCGTTGCAGGATTCCAGCCTGTTTTCCCGCCGTCTGGGAGCGATGCCGATGGTGGTGTGCGCCGCTAAAAGCTATCTCACACAGTATGGCATACCGGAAAAACCCGCCGATCTAAGTAGCCATTCATGGCTTGAGTACAGCGTGCGTCCGGACAATGAATTTGAACTGATCGCGCCAGAAGGGATCTCGACTCGCCTCATCCCACAAGGACGGTTTGTCACTAACGATCCAATGACGCTGGTGCGCTGGTTAACGGCAGGCGCTGGGATCGCGTATGTACCGCTGATGTGGGTGATCAATGAGATCAATCGTGGGGAGCTGGAGATCCTGCTGCCGCGTTATCAGTCGGATCCACGCCCAGTTTATGCACTGTATACCGAAAAAGATAAGCTGCCACTGAAGGTGCAGGTCGTGATCAACTCACTGACGGATTATTTTGTCGAGGTCGGTAAGTTGTTTCAGGAGATGCACGGGCGCGGGAAAGAGAAGTAATTCATGTGCGTGCCGGATAAGGCGTTTACGCCGCATCCGGCAACCAATGCCTGATGCGACGCTTACCGGCCTGGATAGATTACGCGGTACCGCCAACGGTCAGGTTGTCGACTTTAAGCGTCGGCTGGCCCACGCCAACTGGCAAGCTCTGCCCTTCTTTACCACAGACACCCACGCCGTTATCCAGTTTCAGGTCGTTGCCCACCATCGAAATTTGCTGCATGGTTTCGATACCGGAACCAATCAGCGTTGCGCCTTTCACCGGTTTCGTCACTTTGCCGTTTTCAATCAGATACGCTTCTGAGGTGGAGAAGACAAATTTGCCGGAGGTGATATCCACCTGACCGCCGCCGAAGTTCGGCGCATAGATGCCATACTCGACGGATTCAATGATTTCCTGCGGCGTCGATTTACCCGGCAGCATGTAGGTGTTGGTCATACGCGGCATGGGCAGGTGAGCATAGGATTCACGACGACCATTACCGGTCGGTGCCATACCCATTAAGCGAGCGTTGAGTTTATCCTGCATGTAACCTTTCAGGATCCCATTTTCAATCAGCACGTTGTACTGACCCGGCGTACCTTCGTCATCAATCGCCACCGAACCACGGCGATCAACCATCGTGCCATCATCCACTACCGTACACAGTTCAGATGCTACCAGCTCGCCGACCTGGCCACTAAAGACCGAAGTGCCACGGCGGTTGAAGTCGCCTTCCAGACCGTGACCTACCGCTTCATGTAACAGCACGCCCGGCCAACCTGCGCCAAGTACTACCGGCATGGTGCCCGCAGGCGCGGCAACGGCAGAAAGATTGACCAGCGCCATACGCACTGCTTCTTTCGCCCATGCATCCGCACGGACTTCACCGTCGAGATCGGCAAGGAAAAATTCATAACCAAAACGACCGCCGCCGCCGCTGGCACCGCGTTCGCGTTTACCATCTTCTTCGACCAGAACGCTTACTGAGAGGCGCACCAGTGGACGCACATCTGCCGCCAGGGTGCCGTCGGTGGCCGCAACCAGAATTAATTCATAGACGCCACTGAGGCTGGCAGTCACTTCCTGTACGCGTTTGTCGGCCTCACGGGCAACTTTATCGACGCGACGTAAAATATCCAGTTTCTCCTCGCGACTCATGCTTTGCAGCGGATCAAGCGAGGTATACAGCGGGCTATGCTCTACCGCGCCCAACGTCTGTACTTTGCCATCGCCACTGTCACGGACAATGGTACGCGCCGCTTGTGCGCTCTGTTCCAGGGCCAGCAGGCTGATTTGGTCGGCGTAAGCAAAACCGGTTTTTTCACCGCTGACTGCACGCACGCCAACGCCCTGATCGATGTTGTAAGAACCATCTTTGATAATGCGATCTTCTAAAACCCAGGATTCGTGATAGCTCGACTGAAAATAGAGATCGCCGTAATCGAGGCGACGTTCGGCCAGTTGACCGAGAATCGCGAACAAATCCTGATGTTTCAGGCCGTTCGCCGCTAGCAATTGTTCACTTACCAGGTTCAGACTCATCGTTTTTGTTACTCGTTAGTTACTTCGGTAGAGGATTTTTTACGGCTGCCGGATGCGGCGTAAACGCCTTATCCGACCTACGGTTATGTTCCGGTTTGTAGGCCTGATAAGACGCACAGCGTCGCATCAGGCAACGGCTGTCGGATGCGGCGTGAACGCCTTATCCGGCCTACGGTTATGTTCAGGCTCGTTGGCCTTTGGCAACGATTATCTAATGAGATTGGGGCAATTACACGCCATCGTCAAATCATTGCGCTTTTTCTTTACGCGGTTGGCGCAATACTTCGTTGATTTGCGGAGCGTCCAGCGGACCAGAAATGTGGTAGCGCAAAATGGAGACTTTGCTCCACAGCGGCCCCAGCACTTTACTGGCAGCAAACACCGCCGCACCGACAATGGGGTTAACCGCAAAGGCCGCAGCCACACCCACCGTCGCGGAAATTTCTGGTGCGACAACCGCCTCCATATTCAGATCGCGGCGTACCAGATTTACCGACCCTTTCATGGCGATATCCGCTTCCAGGCCATCCACCAGCGTGTCATCAGTGTGCATAACACCGTCTTTAATCCACGCCGTGCTGCGAATGGAGTCAAAATAGAAACCTTCGCCAAAGGTATCCCTGAAATCAAAGCGCAGCTTACGCATCAGAGCATCGACGCTCAATAAGCGCAGCAATTGCCCGGCATGTCCGGTGCTGATGTCGGTAATTTCACCTTTGCCCAGTTGAGTATGGATGATGCCATTCAACGTTGCCTCATCCGGCTGCCACGGCGCTTTCCGCCAGTGTAAATCGTAATCCACATTAAATGACGACTGGCGTATTGGCGTCGTGACACCAAAAAATTCAGCAGCGGCATCAATTTTCTGCCCGCGTAATTTTCCTTTCAGCGAGGTACGTTCATTCCCCGGATTGTTAACCCATTCACCCTCGGCAGTAAGCCGCGAGAAACCGGTATCAATCAGTCCATTAGCCAGCGTTAACGTATCGCCAGAAATGGTGATATCGCTGTCGATGCGACCGAATTTTTGCCCCCAGAACCAGCACTCTGCGCAACGTATTTGCGCATTCGGCCAACCACGGAAGCTAATGCGCGCCGTAGTTGGGAAAGGTGACGACGGCGTGGAGTCACCACTGGTTTTCGCCACGCTGGGGTTGTAATAGAGATATTTAATCGTCGCCAGCCACGGCGCGTTATTGCGCATTGCCAGCGTAGCGTTGATTTCACGTCCTTGCGCCTCGACCTGAGTGCCATTTGCCATCGGTTGCGAAACAATACTCAGGTTATTCCATTGCTGATTTCCCAACGACAACGCTGGCGTACGCAACGTAATGTGCTGGGGAAAACTCACCGCACTACCGACTTTATCCGTCGCGCCTTTCTGGAAAAGCGCCAGCCACTCGGCACCATCCATCGGTGGCATATTTAACTCAACACCGCTTTGTTCCGGTAACGGCGGAAGCGTTTTACTGTCTGCCGCCCAAATAGCGCGATCGAGCGTCAGCTTTTGACCGAGCAACCAGCGGCTGTTGAAATGGTTATCCGCGCCGGCCTGTCCGGTTAATTCAAAGCTATTGAGGTTGCCATCGACCTTGATGTTAACCGGCAGCGATTCGCCAGCGGGTTTGGCTAACGGCGAAGGTAAGTGACTGCTCACATTCTTCAGATCGCCGTTCAGTTCTACGTTATAGCTCGCGCCAGCATGATAAGGCAGCTCAATGCCCACTTTACCATTCCACGCCACGCTGCCGCTTAACGCTTCATTCACCGCTTCAGGCAGAACGTCAGTTTTCGCTGGCTGCCAGTTACCGTTGAGATTCACCGCGACCTGGTAGGCTTTCGCCCCTTCTTTGGTGGAAAAATCCACGTTCAGTGGCTGATTAAACCAGCTTGCTGTCAGTGGTTCGCTTTGCAGATCGCCATTGATAAAGCTGAATTTGCCGCTCAAATTTTTCAGTGTGCTATCAAGTGGTTTGATAAACAGACTGTTATTACGCAGCGTCACTTCGCCTTTCGCTGTAACCAGTTCGCCGTTCAGTGGGATATCGAGATGTAAGCGAGCATTCACATCGCCGTCGAGCTGGAGTTCTTGCAGGGTTGCTCCCAGAGAGTCTTTCAGCGGCGTCTCATCAAAGTAAGGACCAACAGCTTTGCCCGGACCTTTAATGTCAGCATCAATCAGCAATTTTTCTTTCGAGTAGTCAGGGATCACTGCGGTGAGATTACTCGCGCGCACGCCGCCCAGATTGACGCCATCGGTTTTCATCCATAAACCGTCGTTTATGAAGTCCAGTTCAATATCGAGGTTAGTTAACGCAGGCCAGTCCGGCTGGAAGGCAAACTTCGCGTTACGCAGCGGCACCAGCACCTCAAACTGACCTTCGTTGTGTTTATAGGGGAAGAGTTGCGGATTGCCGCCATAAACCAGCGTCGCGTTATCCGCTTCACCGCCCTGAATTGCGCCACTTAAGTAATCGACTAACTCTTTCCCCATCAGATTTTCTGGGAAATAGCGCCACGCTTGTGAACCATCATCGGTACTGATACCCGCCAGAATTCCCAGCCAGGGTTCATCATTAGTCGGTTGCAGGTAGCGGAAACCGCCGCGTGCATGGACGGCTTTGGCTTTAACATCTATGTTGCGGCCATCAAGCTGGAAACCTTTGTCGTTATTCAGCCAGCTTAGGGTCGCCTTACCGTCAGCAATTTCCAGCGGTGCGCGGAAAACTGTTTCGTAAGGCATTTTCGCCTGTTTCATGGACGCGGTCAGTAAACCATTTTCTACACTACCGGAAAGCGTCCCGGAGAAATGTTCCGCGCCCGGCAGTAATTTCCATTGCTTCCAGGCCAGATCGCTCCACGATGCCTGAAAGCGAGTCTTGTCTGCTGCCTGAAGCGGGATATCCAGCGCCAGGGTGTTGATCTTGCCGCTCGGTTGCGTAGACCGCCAGATGTCGCCCAGCGCAGGTGAAAGTTTTGCTGCCAGCGGACGAATACCTTCCAGCCCCGCCAGTTCCAGATTGCTGGCGCGAATCCGCAGTTCGTCACTGCGTTTATTGTCTTTGCCGCCAACATCCTGTTCCGGTATCCAGGCCAGCGTCAATGCCCCACTCGGCCAGCGTTTGCCATCCATCGTGATGCGGGTATCAGGAATAGAAAACTGCCAGCCGGGATGTTCACGCGTAATGTGTGCGGTGAGATTATCTACCGCCAGTGAATGCGTTTGCTTCTCGCCCAACCAGCTGGCACCGCCCTGTTTCAGCCAGACGTCACCGCCAGTTACATCGCCTTTGTCGATCGTCATCCAGCCTTCGAGGGAGAACTGCGCCGTTTCCAGCGCAATGTTGTCCTGCATCCATTTACCCAGCCACGGCTTCAGGTCAATATCATCAGCCTGTAGCCAGACGCGACCGTTGCTTAACAGCCCTTCGTCATCACGCAAATCCATGCGAACTTGCATCACGCCGTGCTGCCCGGTGAGGCTGGAGAGACTTACCTGACCTTCCGCACGGTGTCGGCGCGGATTGTTAAGCCAGGTGAGTTGCGGGATCGCCAGTTCGGCGCGCTGACCGGATGGCGTGAGGAAACTGACTTCGCTGTCGCGAAGATCGAAGTGATCAAACTGACGAAGAAACAGGTCGCTGATGTGGCTGGCTTCCAGACCATCATTACCACCACCGCTGGTGATGGGGGTATTGGTGCGGAAACGCAGTTGCCAGAAAGTCAGATCGCGAAACTGCCAGCGCATATGCAGCAGGCTCTGCCAGACATCCAGCGCCAGAGTGACGCGTTTGACAGAAAACTCACCGCCATCTTTCAGCTCCGCGCGAATGTCGCGCGCTTCAAGCGTGGGGCCAAAATTCTGCCAGCTGGCGGAAAGCTGGCGGGCTTCTACCGGCATGCCGGTAGCAGATTCAATTTTATTGAGGATTTCTGGACGCCAGGCATCAAGATGCGGCAAAGCAATACGCAGGCCGCTGACCAGCAGCGCAGCGATCACAACGAGCGCGGCTCCAGTAAGCAGTAAAATCCCCGGCAATCGCCTCACCCGTCACTCCTTGTCTGCTAAAAATGTGACTCAAAAAACATTGCCGGATGGCGGCCCAGCATTTGTTTACATCATGACGACGTCAAACTGCTCCTGGTTGTAGAGCGGTTCGATTTGTACTTTAACCTGCTTACCCACAAAAATTTCCACTTCCGCCAGCGAGTGCGACTCTTCGCCTTTCAAGGCCTCGGCAACTGCCGGAGAAGCATAGACCAGAAAACGGTCAGAGTCGTAAGCATGGTGCACGCGAACAATCTCGCGCATGATTTCATAGCACACGGTTTCCACGGTTTTCACCGTTCCGCGACCGTGGCAAGTTGGGCATTCGTTACACAATACATGTTCAATGCTTTCGCGGGTGCGTTTACGCGTCATTTCCACCAGCCCCAGCGCAGAGAAGCCGTTAACGCTGGTTTTCACCCGGTCTTTGCTCAACGCCTGCTCCAGCGAATGCAGTACCCGACGACGGTGATCTTCATTATTCATGTCGATGAAATCAATAATGATAATTCCGCCCAGGTTACGCAACCGTAACTGGCGAGCAATGGCCTGCGTCGCCTCAATATTGGTATTGAAGATGGTGTCGTCCAGATTGCGATGACCGACAAACGCCCCGGTATTGATGTCCACGGTGGTCATCGCTTCGGTCTGGTCGATAATCAGATAACCGCCAGACTTCAACTCAACTTTGCGTTCCAGCGCCCGCTGAATCTCGTTTTCGACGTCAAAGAGATCGAAAATCGGCTGGCGCCCCGTGTAATGCTCCAGCTTGCTGGTCATTTCCGGAATGTACTCAGAAGTGAACTCAAGTAATGCTTCGTAAGTCAGCCGTGAATCAACGCGAATGCGGTCCAGCTCGGCATCGGCAAAATCACGCAGCACACGCTGCGCCAGCGCCAGTTCACCGTACAGTTGATAACGCGTCTGTGGGCGCTTTTTACGCTCCATGACTTTGGTCCAGACACGCTTCAGATAAGCGGCATCGGAGGCTAGTTCAGCTTCGCCTACACCTTCTGCCGCGGTACGGATGATAAATCCGCCCTGCTCGTCGCAATACTCGGCGACCACTTTTTTCAGGCGTTCACGTTCGGATTCACTTTCGATACGTTGGGAAACCCCAACATGAGACGCTCCTGGCATAAACACCAGATAGCGAGATGGCAGCGTGATATCCGTGGTCAGGCGCGCGCCTTTGGTACCAAGCGGATCTTTCACCACCTGTACCATCAGATCTTGCCCCTGACGGACCAGTTCCGAAATGTCGCGCACCGTGAACTGCTTTTGTTCTTCACCCGCCACACATTCGGTGTGCGGCATGATGTCAGAAGCGTGTAGAAACGCAGCTTTATCCAGCCCAATATCTACAAAAGCCGCCTGCATACCCGGAAGTACGCGACTTACACGACCCTTGTAGATATTGCCTACTATTCCGCGCCGCGCCTCACGTTCAATATGAATTTCCTGCAGAATACCGCCATCAATATACGCCACTCGTGTTTCCGAAGGCGTTACGTTTACCAACAATTCAGCCGTCATGTTTATCCCTTTTCTCACGCAGTGCGTTAAAATTACTCAATAATTCACACGTTTCAACCAGCGGTAAGCCGACTACGGCGTGATAGCTGCCATTTATCTTCCTGACAAAACAACCACCAAGCCCCTGAATACCGTATGCACCTGCTTTATCTAACGGTTCACCGCTGGCGACATAGCCCGCGATATCTTCATCTGTTAACGTTCTGAAAGTCACATCGGTGACCACCAGGCAATCGAGAATGTGCTGACTGTCGGCCAACGCCACTGCCGTCATTACCTGATGGGTCTGTCCCGATAATTTGCGCAACATCTGCACCGCATGATCTGCATCACGCGGTTTCTCCAGTACTTCGCCGTTCAGAATCACAATGGTATCCGCACCCAACACAGGGAGATCCTGCGCCGTTTGCGCGACGCCCGCCTGAGCCTTCTCGCGCGCCAGACGCACAACGTATTGCTGCGCGCTCTCCTGCGGAAAGCGTTGCTCCTCAATGCCCGTAACGATACGTTCGAAGGAAACGCCAAGTTGCGCAAGTAACTCCTGCCGACGCGGAGAACCGGAAGCTAAATACAGAGAAGTCATAGAAACCTTTATTATTGCACCGCAAACTGCTGACGAATTTTGCGCATCAGCATGAAAATCCACGGCCAGAGCACGCCATTGACAACACTACTCCAGAACACTTCCGGTCTGAAAGAGACGTTGATCACTAAAAACTCTGCCCAGAAAACAATAATATCCACAACCAACGAAAGCAACATGACGACCAGCGCCTGCTGCCACAATGCCAGATTACGGAAAAGCTGGAATTTCAGCGCGACCAGATAAGCAATGATACTCATCGATAACGCCCGTACACCGAGCGTGGAGCCACTGATCAGATCCAGTATGGCACCCATCACAAAACCTGTGCCCACATTTACGCGATGGGGCAAGGCGAGGCTCCAATACAATAAGATGAGCAAAACCCAGTTAGGCCGGAAAACGATAAGATTATCCGGCCAGGGCATAATTTGCAGTAATAACGCAATGAGGAAAGAGAGCCAGATAACCCAGCGCCCCTGGCTACGATAGCTCGCCACTATTGCCCTCCTGGCGTACGCGCAGGTGGTTGAGTACCACTCTGCGGCGGCGTAGCCCTTTGTGGAGAGCGGTCAGCGGCAGTACCTGTTGCAGGTTGCTGCGGGCTTGGCTGGGTAATTCCCGTTGCCGGTTCAGGCAGTTTTGGCCCCATTGCATCTGGCGAAGGCAACACCTGCGGCATCATTTGCATCAGGCGTTCATTAGCAACGCGATGCACCTCTTCCGGCGTCATCGGGTTGGCCCCGTTACGATCCGCCCCCCACAACAGAAGCAGATAACGTAAACGTTGCAGTCCCGCAGTCGGACGCGCCTGAATCACGGTATATGCGCGCTGGGTATCGAGTTTCACGGAAGAGACAACCGCCACCGGATAACCTTCCGGGAAACGACCGCCCAGACCTGAAGTCACCAATACATCACCAACACGAATATCAGTATTCGCTGGCAGGTGCTCAAGCTGTAAATCATCAGTACAGCCATTACCCGCCGCGATAACGCGGATATCATTACGCAGCACCTGAATCGGCAGCGCATGGGTCGCGTCGCAGATCAGCAGTACGCGGCTGGTCAGTTTTGCGACCGCCACCACCTGGCCGACCACGCCTTTATCGCTAATGACTGGCTGGCCTTCGTAAACACCGTTGACACTACCTTTGTCAATAACAACCTGATCGCTGTACGGATCGTTAACAGTAGAGATAACCTGGGTCACCATCTTCTGCTCGTCCTGACGCAATGGAGAACCCAGAAGCTCACGCAAGCGCGCGTTCTCCTGTTTATATTGTCCCAACATCAGCAGATCGCTGTTTTTCAGCAGCAACTCCTGACGTAACGCCCGGTTTTCAAGTTCTAGTTGGTCACGCGAGGCCAGCGTCTGCGATACGCCATCCAGCAATTCACGAGGAGCATTGGAAATAAAGTAGAAAGGACTGACAGCGGTATCCATATAGGTACGGATTTGACTGAAAGTCCCCAGGCGGCTGTCGGCAATAATAATGCCGAGCGCCACCAGCACCGCCAGAATAAGGCGAATCTGTAGCGACGGGCCACGGCTAAAAATTGGCTTCATAAGTTATGCGTATTCTCGTATCAGACCAGGCAGGATAAACAAACGCTTCCCCTGCCTGCATCCGATTACTCTTCGCTGAACAGGTCGCCGCCGTGCATGTCGATCATTTCCAGCGCCTTGCCGCCACCGCGCGCCACACAGGTCAGCGGATCTTCAGCAACAACGACTGGAATGCCGGTTTCTTCCATTAATAAACGGTCAAGGTTACGCAGCAATGCGCCACCGCCAGTGAGCACCATTCCGCGCTCAGAGATGTCGGAAGCCAGTTCCGGCGGACACTGTTCCAGCGCAACCATCACTGCGCTAACGATGCCGGTCAGCGGCTCTTGTAGCGCTTCGAGGATTTCGTTGGAGTTCAGCGTAAAGCCGCGTGGAACGCCTTCAGCCAGGTTACGACCACGAACTTCAATTTCACGCACTTCATCGCCCGGATAAGCCGAACCGATTTCGTGTTTAATACGCTCTGCTGTCGCTTCACCGATCAAGGAACCGTAGTTACGACGAACATAGTTGATAATGGCTTCGTCGAAGCGGTCACCGCCGATGCGTACAGAAGAGGAGTAAACCACGCCATTCAGCGAGATTACGGCAACTTCAGTAGTACCACCGCCGATATCAACCACCATGGAACCGGTCGCTTCAGAAACCGGCAGACCGGCGCCAATTGCCGCGGCCATCGGCTCTTCAATCAGGAACACTTCACGGGCGCCAGCGCCCTGCGCGGATTCACGAATTGCGCGGCGTTCAACCTGGGTTGCGCCAACCGGCACACAGACCAGAACGCGCGGGCTTGGGCGCATAAAGCTGTTGCTGTGCACTTGCTTAATGAAGTGCTGGAGCATTTTTTCAGTCACGAAGAAGTCAGCGATTACGCCATCTTTCATTGGGCGAATAGCAGCAATATTGCCCGGCGTACGGCCCAGCATCTGCTTCGCGTCATGACCAACTGCAGCCACGCTTTTTGGTGAACCGGCACGATCCTGACGAATGGCCACAACGGAAGGCTCATTCAATACGATGCCTTGTCCTTTTACATAAATGAGGGTATTCGCAGTACCCAAGTCAATGGACAAGTCATTGGAAAACATGCCACGAAATTTTTTCAACATACTAAGGGATAATCCTGAAAGCTGGGGCGGAAAAGAAAATCCGCTTACTTTACCAACCACACGCAGCAGCGACAAGGCGCAAAAATCATCTGCTACGGTGAAAATTAGTGCAGTTCGTTTCCTTTGTTACAAATCTCTGCCTGAGTCCAGATAAGGCTAAATGCGTCAACAGCATTCCTCGCCTGTTTGCAACTGCGTAAGGTCATTCATCTGCATATGTGCTGCAACAATCTGGCGAGCAGATAAGCACACTCCCACGAAACGCAGCGCGCGTTATTCTACGTGAAAACGGATCAAACGGCAGGTTAAACCGAGTATCTTTGTGAATATTTTTTCACGTTAGTATCAAGTGGCTGTGAGGACGCGAAAAAATCCCCCTGGCCACCCAAAACCCCGCGCTGAATCAGGGTCTGCCACTCGCTTCGCGAACGTACGCCAGTCGCGTAAACCTGGGTGTTGGTCCCGGAACAGGCTTCTACCATGCTCTGAACCAACAATTGGTTTTCCGTTCGCTTCTCAATATTTCTTACCAGCCCCGGATGAAGCTTGAGTAATTCGACATTAAGTTCTTTGATCCAACTGGTACTTACCAGCGTCAATCCCGCCTGGTTAACGGCAACTCGAACCCCTAAAGCATTCACCAAACGAATGACAGGTTGCAAGCGACCGATATGTTGACCAACATCAGCCTCTGCAAGTTCAATAATTATGCGTTTTCGTTGCGATTTTTCACACTGCATCAACGTATCGCGCAGCCAACGCTGGAAACGCGGGCGGATCAACGACTCAACGGTCACCTGAATCGCCAGATTTTCTTGCGGCCAATAGCGTAACAGCGGGATGAGACGACTGATTTGCAGGCGGTCATACTCTTCCGATAAACCAAACTGCAATACCATCGGCATATATTCCGCCGAGCTTACCTCTTCATTACCATCAAAGATGCGACACATAATTTCGCGATGATGAACCTGCCCCTCCCGGGTGACCGCAGGTTTTTGATAAAGCCGGGGCCCACCACGACTCAACATTTGTTCGATTAGCGTACGCCAGCGAACGTTGCCGCGCCCTTTTTCTGGTAATGAGTCATCGTAAATCGCCCAGCTATTACCCCCCTGTAATCCCGCATTACGCGTGGCGGATTCGGCATGATCCATCACTTGTTCTGTTTCCTGGCCGCTACGCCAGGCACAGATGCCGATATGAATCATATCTTCACGATCGAGCATTTTATTGCTCGGTAAGGTATCAACCGCTTTGATCAACTGCCCGGCAATGCTCTCCGCCTCTTTTAAAGTCCGATGCGGCAACAGCGCGGCAAAATCGCTACGGTGATAGCGCGCCAGCAGTGCGCCTGGATAGCGCATCATAAATGTCGACAGCAGATTCGTCAGAGTGAAGAGCTGTTCTTCGGCCTGGCTGTGTCCCCACGTGTCGCTCAACATATTGAAATCAGGTAGGCGGATCATCATCACGATCCCGTGAGTCCCTACCTTCTCTTGATCTTCCAGTAATGTAGCCAACTGGTTGTCGAAAAAGAGACGGTTATTGAGGCCGGTTTTGATGTCCTGCGCGGCGTAAGAGCGAATCAGCGTATCAAGACGGCTGTGCTGTTCACGCGCATTCTGAATTTCTGAAAGCAGCATATCCAGCGCACTGCTGGTCCCTGGCGGCCATTCATAGATGGAGCCAAGCACATTCGGCCCACGCTCCCCGTTTAAGATACGCGCCGAGCGAGTTTCCAGTAGTTCTTGCCCGGCAAGTTGCCGCTGCAACCAGCGTACTGCAAGGAAGAGCATAATAATGATAAAACCAATTGCCCCAGTGAGCGGCGCGGTGGTCATCAGCGAGTGAAAATAGTTTCCCATCGGGTCCTGATAAACCAGATGTAACGACATTCCTGGATGTTTAACTAACGGAACGGTCAGTTCGCGAAACAGATCGCTGGTGCCAACAGGGCGGTAACTCCCCTGGCGGGAAAGGGTATAAACCTGTTTGTTATTGTGTAACAGGTCCACGCGAACGATATCTGCTGACATCATCAGTTCACTGATTTGTGGCCTCAGCGAGCTGAAATCAGACGACACCAGATGCGTATCGATCGCCGTCGCCACCGCCTGAACGCGATGGCTAAACTTATACTGAATCGCGTTATAGAAACTTAACGAGCAGCCCATCAGAGTCACAAAGATCGTTAACCCGGTGAGCAGCGTGACAAAGGCCGAAAATTTCGTCGTTAATCTCATCCTTGTGTTAACTCCGATAGTGAGGAAGCGGGCATACTAGCAAATCAGATTTATCTCGCAATTTATTGCGCTTCATCGACTTTGCTTTTCAATTAGCGAGTATAGTCTTCAGAAATTATTTTCCAATCCATCATGCACATGAGGACTTCTTATGCAGGCGTTACTTTTAGAACAGCAGGACGGTAAAACCCTCGCATCTGTACAGACTCTGGACGCAAGTCGCCTGCCGGAAGGCGATGTGACGGTCGATGTCCACTGGTCGAGCCTGAATTATAAAGATGCGCTGGCAATAACCGGTAAAGGAAAAATAATCCGCAATTTTCCGATGATTCCTGGTATCGACTTCGCCGGAACCGTACGCGCCAGTGAAGATCCTCGTTTTCATACTGGTCAAGAAGTGTTACTCACGGGCTGGGGAGTTGGTGAAAATCATTGGGGCGGACTGGCAGAACAAGCGCGTGTGAAAGGTGACTGGTTGGTTGCCATGCCGCAAGGTCTGGACGCGCGTAAAGCGATGATTATTGGTACTGCTGGGTTTACCGCCATGCTGTGCGTGCTGGCCCTGGAAGATGCCGGTATTCGTCCACAAGATGGCGAGATTGTGGTAACGGGCGCCAGCGGCGGCGTTGGTAGTACTGCCGTGGCGCTGTTGCATAAGTTAGGTTATCAGGTGGTTGCTGTTTCCGGTCGCGAAAGTACCCATGAATATCTGAAAAGTTTAGGTGCCAGCCGCATTCTGCCGCGTGATGAATTTGCTGAATCCCGTCCACTGGAAAAACAGCTTTGGGCCGGGGCGATTGACACTGTCGGAGACAAAGTACTGGCAAAAGTGCTGGCGCAAATGAATTACGGCGGCTGCGTGGCGGCCTGTGGTCTGGCGGGTGGTTTTACTCTGCCAACCACGGTCATGCCATTTATTCTGCGTAATGTCCGTTTGCAAGGGGTGGATTCAGTGATGACGCCACCAGCACGCCGCGCACAAGCCTGGCAGCGTCTGGTTGCCGATTTACCGGAATCATTCTATACCCAGGCGGCAAAAGAGATTTCACTGTCTGATGCACCTAAATTTGCCGAGGCCATTATTAACAATCAGATCCAGGGCCGTACGCTGGTAAAAATTAACTAAGCGTTAGTATAAAATAATTTACATATCGTTAACGAATTTTAGCAGCACTTTGACATTCTCCCTGCCATAGTAATCATGAGCATACCGGGAGTCTGTTATGAAAAAAATTCGTCAACTTACAGAAGCCGATGTCACTGCCGAATCGGCTTTTTTTATGCAACGTCGGCAAGTTTTGAAAGCTTTAGGCATCAGCGCCGCCGCCCTCTCTTTACCAAATGCCGCCCACGCGGATTTGCTTGGCTGGTTCAAAGGGAACGATCGCCCGCCCGCGCCTGCCGGAAAACCCCTGGAGTTCAGCAAGCCTGCTGCCTGGCAAAATAACCTGCCACTGACACCGGAAGATAAAGTTTCCGGCTACAACAATTTCTATGAATTTGGGCTGGATAAAGCCGATCCCGCCGCGAATGCTGGCAGCCTGAAAACCGATCCGTGGACGTTGAAAATCAGTGGTGAAGTCAGTAAACCATTAACCCTCGACCACGATGCGCTAACCCGTCGATTCCCGTTAGAAGAGCGGATTTACCGGATGCGCTGCGTGGAAGCGTGGTCGATGGTGGTGCCGTGGATTGGTTTTCCGCTGCATAAACTGCTGGCGCTGGCAGAGCCGACCAGCAACGCGAAGTACGTCGCTTTCGAAACAATTTATGCACCGGAACAAATGCCCGGCCAGCAGGACAGGTTTATCGGCGGCGGTCTGAAATATCCCTATGTAGAAGGATTACGTCTCGACGAAGCGATGCATCCGCTCACGCTGATGACCGTCGGCGTCTACGGCAAGGCGCTACCGCCGCAAAATGGCGCGCCGATACGCCTGATTGTGCCATGGAAATATGGCTTTAAAGGCATCAAGTCGATAGTGAGCATTATGCTGACCCGAGAACGCCCACCAACCACCTGGAATCTTTCGGCCCCCAACGAATACGGCTTTTACGCCAACGTTAATCCGCATGTTGATCACCCTCGCTGGTCGCAGGCCACTGAGCGATTTATCGGTTCCGGTGGCATCCTGGATGTGCAACG
Source organism: Escherichia sp. E4930 (assembly GCF_005845405.1). Classification (NCBI taxonomy): domain Bacteria; kingdom Pseudomonadati; phylum Pseudomonadota; class Gammaproteobacteria; order Enterobacterales; family Enterobacteriaceae; genus Escherichia; species Escherichia sp. E4930. The sequence continues at coordinate 109,511 of NZ_VCDZ01000017.1, forward strand.
CCAGCCGACACTGCTATTTAACGGCTACGCCGATGAGGTAGCGTCACTTTATCGCGGACTGGATCTACGGGAGAACTTCTAAGTGCGTTTGACTGCAAAACAGGTTACCTGGCTGAAATTTTGCCTGCATCTTGCCGGATTTTTGCCGTTTGTCTGGCTGGTTTGGGCAATCAATCATGGCGGACTAAGTGCCGACCCGGTGAAAGATATTCAGCATTTTACCGGTCGGACTGCGCTGAAATTTTTATTGGCGACGTTGTTAATTACCCCGCTGGCGCGCTACGCTAAGCAGCCATTATTGATACGCACCCGCCGCCTGTTAGGTTTATGGTGTTTCGCCTGGGCGACGCTGCACTTAACCAGTTATGCATTGCTGGAACTTGGCGTGAACAACCTGGCGTTATTCGGTCAGGAATTAATCACCCGACCTTATTTAACCCTGGGTATTATCAGTTGGTTGATTTTGCTTGCTTTAGCATTCACGTCTACACAAGCGATGCAGCGAAAACTAGGCAAACACTGGCAACAGTTGCATAACTTCGTCTATCTTGTTGCGATCCTGGCCCCCATACATTATCTGTGGTCAGTGAAGGTTATCTCACCGCAGCCGATCATCTACGCCGGGCTGGCATTACTGCTTTTAGCCTTACGTTATAAGAAGTTCCGTCAATGGTGGCGCTAATTTCGTGAACTGTGCGGCTTATTGCAAATTACGCGACGTTGAAAGTTATTTACATGTTAGCTGTTGATTATCTTCCCTGATAAGACCAGTATTTAGCTGCCATTTGCTACGAAATCGTTATAATGTGCGACCTCGTTCTCCCTGAGGCAGCTTTTAAGCTGCTGAAAAGGTGACAATGGCGCAACGAAGGTATATTTTGTTTTTTGCCGGAGGATAGCAGCAGATCGCTGCACAATGTCCGTCAAGTCTCACATTGACACTCTGGGGCAAAATAGACCGGCGTCCCGGCCTGCTGGAATTTACCGCTATGCATACAGCTGTCGGGGCATACGCTTTACAGACGGCGGTGAAACGCCTGTCACAATCACACTAAACAAAGAGTACGGAACCCACTCATGGATATTCGTAAGATTAAAAAACTGATCGAGCTGGTTGAAGAATCAGGCATCTCTGAACTGGAAATTTCTGAAGGCGAAGAGTCAGTACGCATCAGCCGTGCAGCACCTGCCGCAAGTTTCCCGATGATGCAACAAGCTTACGCTGCACCAATGATGCAGCAGCCAGCTCAATCTAACGCAGCCGCTCCGGCGACCGTTCCTTCCATGGAAGCGCCAGCAGCAGCGGAAATCAGTGGTCACATCGTACGTTCCCCGATGGTTGGTACTTTCTACCGCACCCCAAGCCCGGACGCGAAAGCGTTCATCGAAGTGGGTCAGAAAGTGAACGTGGGCGATACCCTGTGCATCGTTGAAGCCATGAAAATGATGAACCAGATCGAAGCAGACAAATCCGGTACTGTGAAAGCAATTCTGGTCGAAAGTGGACAACCGGTAGAATTTGACGAGCCGCTGGTCGTCATCGAGTAACGAGGCGAACATGCTGGATAAAATTGTTATTGCCAACCGCGGCGAGATTGCATTGCGTATTCTTCGTGCCTGTAAAGAACTGGGCATCAAGACTGTCGCTGTGCACTCCAGCGCGGATCGCGATCTAAAACACGTATTACTGGCAGATGAAACGGTCTGTATCGGCCCTGCTCCGTCAGTAAAAAGTTATCTGAACATCCCGGCAATCATCAGCGCCGCTGAAATCACCGGCGCAGTAGCAATCCATCCGGGTTACGGCTTCCTCTCCGAGAACGCCAATTTTGCCGAGCAGGTTGAACGCTCCGGCTTTATCTTCATCGGCCCGAAAGCAGAAACCATTCGCCTGATGGGCGACAAAGTATCCGCAATCGCCGCGATGAAAAAAGCGGGCGTTCCTTGCGTACCAGGTTCTGACGGCCCGCTGGGCGATGATATGGATAAAAACCGCGCCATTGCTAAACGCATTGGTTATCCGGTAATTATCAAAGCCTCCGGCGGCGGCGGCGGTCGCGGTATGCGCGTAGTACGCGGCGATGCTGAACTGGCGCAATCTATCTCCATGACTCGTGCGGAAGCGAAAGCCGCTTTCAGCAACGATATGGTTTACATGGAGAAATACCTGGAAAATCCTCGCCACGTCGAGATTCAGGTGCTGGCTGACGGTCAGGGCAACGCTATCTATCTGGCGGAACGTGACTGCTCCATGCAGCGTCGTCACCAGAAAGTGGTCGAAGAAGCACCAGCACCGGGCATTACCCCGGAACTGCGTCGCTATATCGGCGAACGTTGCGCTAAAGCGTGTGTTGATATCGGCTATCGCGGTGCAGGTACATTCGAGTTCCTGTTCGAAAACGGCGAGTTCTATTTCATCGAAATGAACACCCGTATTCAGGTAGAACACCCGGTTACCGAAATGATCACTGGCGTTGACCTGATCAAAGAACAGCTGCGTATCGCTGCCGGTCAACCGCTGTCGATCAAGCAAGAAGAAGTTCACGTTCGCGGCCATGCGGTAGAGTGCCGTATCAACGCCGAAGATCCGAACACCTTCCTGCCAAGCCCGGGCAAAATCACCCGTTTCCACGCGCCAGGCGGTTTTGGCGTGCGTTGGGAGTCTCATATCTACGCGGGCTACACCGTGCCGCCGTACTATGACTCAATGATCGGTAAGCTGATTTGCTACGGTGAAAACCGTGACGTGGCGATTGCTCGCATGAAGAATGCGCTGCAGGAGCTGATCATCGACGGTATCAAAACCAACGTTGATCTGCAGATCCGCATCATGAACGACGAGAACTTCCAGCATGGTGGCACTAACATCCACTATCTGGAGAAAAAACTCGGTCTTCAGGAAAAATAAGACTGCAAAAGCGTCAAAAGGCCGGATTTTCCGGCCTTTTTTATTACTGGGGATCGACAACCCCCATAAGGTACAATCCCCGCTTTCTTCACCCATCAGGGACAAAAAATGGACACTCGTTTTGTTCAGGCCCATAAAGAGGCGCGCTGGGCGCTGGGGCTGACCCTTTTGTATCTGGCGGTATGGTTAGTAGCCGCTTACTTACCTGGCGTTGCCCCCGGTTTTACCGGCTTTCCGCGCTGGTTTGAGATGGCCTGCATCCTGACGCCGCTGCTGTTTATTGGACTGTGCTGGGCGATGGTGAAATTTATCTATCGCGATATCCCGTTGGAGGATGACGATGCAGCTTGAAGTGATTCTACCGCTGGTCGCCTATCTGGTGGTGGTGTTCGGTATCTCTGTTTATGCGATGCGTAAACGGAGCACCGGCACCTTCCTCAATGAGTATTTCCTCGGCAGCCGTTCCATGGGCGGTATTGTGCTGGCGATGACGCTCACCGCGACCTATATCAGTGCCAGTTCGTTTATCGGCGGGCCAGGCGCTGCTTATAAATACGGCCTGGGTTGGGTATTGCTGGCGATGATTCAGCTTCCTGCAGTCTGGCTTTCGCTCGGTATACTCGGCAAGAAGTTCGCGATTCTTGCGCGCCGCTACAATGCGGTGACGCTGAACGATATGCTGTTTGCCCGCTACCAGAGTCGTCTTCTGGTGTGGTTGGCGAGTTTGAGTTTGCTGGTTGCGTTCGTTGGTGCGATGACCGTGCAATTTATCGGCGGTGCGCGTCTGCTGGAAACCGCGGCGGGTATTCCTTATGAAACCGGGCTGCTGATTTTCGGTATCAGTATTGCGTTATATACCGCCTTTGGCGGCTTTCGCGCCAGTGTGCTGAACGACACCATGCAAGGTCTGGTGATGCTGATTGGCACCGTTGTGCTGCTTATTGGCGTAGTACATGCCGCTGGCGGCTTAAGCAACGCAGTACAGACCTTGCAAACCATCGATCCGCAACTGGTTACGCCACAAGGCGCTGACGATATTCTGTCGCCTGCCTTTATGACGTCGTTCTGGGTACTGGTGTGCTTTGGCGTGATTGGCCTGCCGCATACTGCGGTGCGCTGTATCTCTTATAAAGACAGCAAAGCAGTACACCGGGGGATCATCATCGGTACGATTGTAGTCGCAATCCTGATGTTTGGTATGCACCTGGCCGGAGCGTTAGGTCGGGCGGTAATCCCCGATCTCACCGTACCGGATCTGGTGATCCCGACGTTAATGGTAAAAGTGCTGCCACCGTTTGCTGCCGGGATCTTTCTGGCTGCACCTATGGCTGCGATCATGTCGACAATTAACGCCCAACTGCTGCAAAGTTCCGCTACGATCATTAAAGATCTCTATCTGAATATCCGTCCGGATCAAATGCAAAACGAGACGCGTCTGAAGCGGATGTCGGCGGTAATTACGTTAGTTCTCGGCGCGTTGCTGCTGCTTGCCGCCTGGAAGCCGCCAGAAATGATCATCTGGCTGAATTTGCTGGCCTTCGGTGGGCTGGAAGCCGTTTTCCTGTGGCCGCTGGTGCTGGGTCTTTACTGGGAACGCGCCAACGCCAAAGGCGCGCTAAGTGCGATGATCGTTGGCGGCGTGCTGTATGCCGTACTTGCAACGCTGAATATTCAGTACCTGGGCTTCCACCCTATCGTGCCCTCGTTACTACTAAGTTTGCTGGCTTTCCTGGTCGGAAACCGTTTCGGTACATCCGTCCCGCAAGCTACCGTTTTGACTACTGATAAATAAAGAGTTTTGCCATGCCTTGGATCCAACTGAAACTGAACACCACCGGCGCGAACGCTGAAGATCTTAGCGATGCGCTGATGGAAGCAGGTGCCGTATCTATTACTTTTCAGGATACCCACGATACGCCAGTATTTGAGCCGCTGCCGGGCGAAACGCGCCTTTGGGGCGACACCGATGTGATTGGTTTGTTTGATGCTGAAACCGACATGAATGAAGTCGTGACGATTCTGGAGAATCATCCGCTGCTCGGCGCAGGCTTCGCGCACAAAATCGAACAACTGGAAGATAAAGACTGGGAGCGCGAATGGATGGACAATTTCCATCCAATGCGCTTTGGCGAACGTCTGTGGATCTGCCCAAGCTGGCGTGATGTGCCAGACGAAAACGCCGTCAACGTGATGTTAGACCCGGGCCTGGCGTTTGGGACGGGAACTCATCCAACTACCTCTCTGTGCCTGCAATGGCTCGACAGCCTCGATTTAACCGGTAAAACAGTCATCGACTTTGGCTGTGGCTCCGGCATTCTGGCAATCGCGGCACTGAAACTGGGCGCAGCAAAAGCCATTGGTATTGATATCGATCCGCAGGCCATTCAGGCCAGCCGCGACAACGCCGAACGTAATGGCGTTTCTGAGCGTCTGGAACTCTACTTACCCAAAGATCAGCCTGAAGCGATGAAAGCCGACGTGGTGGTCGCTAACATCCTCGCAGGCCCGTTACGTGAACTGGCGCCGTTAATCAGCGTCCTGCCGGTTTCAGGCGGTTTGCTGGGCCTTTCCGGTATTCTGGCAAGCCAGGCGGAGAGCGTTTGTGAAGCTTATGCCGACAGCTTCGTTCTGGACCCGGTCGTGGAAAAAGAAGAGTGGTGTCGCATTACTGGTCGTAAGAATTAACCGCCAGAATGCGGCATAGTGATGTAGAGAGAAGTGCGAGCAACGTCACAAAAGGCACGTAATTTTGCTGATTATTTAGGCAAATTTGCGTGCCAAAATTTTCATTCATAAAGAAAAATTGAGAACTTACTCAAATTTCTTTGAGTGCGAATTTTAATCACTTATTACTAATGTGATGATTTTTATGATTAATTATTCCGCCGAGTTCATTTTAAATGCAATTCTTTGATCCATCTCAGAGGATTGGTCAAAGTTTGGCCTTTCATCTCGTGCAAAAAATGCGTAATATACGCCGCCTTGCAGTCACAGTATGGTCATTTCTTAACTCATGCGCATCGGACAATATCAGCTCAGAAATCGCCTGATCGCAGCGCCCATGGCTGGCATTACAGACAGACCTTTTCGGACGTTGTGCTACGAGATGGGAGCCGGATTGACAGTATCCGAGATGATGTCTTCTAACCCTCAGGTTTGGGAAAGCGACAAATCTCGTTTACGGATGGTGCACATTGATGAACCCGGTATTCGCACCGTGCAAATTGCCGGTAGCGATCCGAAAGAAATGGCAGATGCAGCACGTATTAACGTGGAAAGCGGTGCCCAGATTATTGATATCAATATGGGTTGCCCGGCTAAAAAAGTGAATCGCAAGCTTGCAGGTTCAGCCCTCTTGCAGTACCCGGATGTCGTTAAATCGATCCTTACCGAGGTCGTCAATGCAGTGGACGTTCCTGTTACCCTGAAGATTCGCACCGGCTGGGCGCCGGAACACCGTAACTGCGAAGAGATTGCCCAACTGGCTGAAGACTGTGGCATTCAGGCTCTGACCATTCATGGCCGTACACGCGCCTGTTTGTTCAATGGAGAAGCTGAATACGACAGTATTCGGGCAGTTAAGCAGAAAGTTTCCATTCCGGTTATCGCGAATGGCGACATTACTGACCCGCTTAAAGCCAGAGCTGTGCTCGACTATACAGGGGCGGATGCTCTGATGATAGGCCGCGCAGCTCAGGGAAGACCCTGGATCTTTCGGGAAATCCAGCATTATCTGGACACTGGGGAGTTGCTGCCCCCGCTGCCTTTGGCAGAGGTTAAGCGCTTGCTTTGCGCGCACGTTCGGGAACTGCATGACTTTTATGGTCCGGCAAAAGGGTACCGAATTGCACGTAAACACGTTTCCTGGTATCTCCAGGAACACGCTCCAAATGACCAGTTTCGGCGCACATTCAACGCCATTGAGGATGCCAGCGAACAGCTGGAGGCGTTGGAGGCATACTTCGAAAATTTTGCGTAAACAGAAATAAAGAGCTGACAGAACTATGTTCGAACAACGCGTAAATTCTGACGTACTGACCGTTTCTACCGTTAACTCTCAGGATCAGGTAACCCAAAAACCCCTGCGTGACTCGGTTAAACAGGCACTGAAGAACTATTTTGCTCAACTGAATGGTCAGGATGTTAATGACCTCTATGAGCTGGTACTGGCTGAAGTAGAACAGCCCCTGTTGGACATGGTGATGCAATACACCCGTGGTAACCAGACCCGTGCTGCGCTGATGATGGGCATCAACCGTGGTACGCTGCGTAAAAAATTGAAAAAGTACGGCATGAACTAATTCAGGTTAGCTAATTGCTTGATTAAAAGGCGCTACTCGGCATGGGGAAGCGCCTTTTTTATAGGTGTCGCAAAGGGAGTGACCATGAGAACAGGATGTGAACCCACCAGGTTTGGCGACAATGCAAAGACCATTATCCACGGTGATGCATTAGCTGAACTTAAAAAGATACCCGCAGAAAGTGTTGATCTAATCTTTGCTGACCCGCCTTATAACATCGGTAAAAATTTCGATGGCCTGATCGAAGCGTGGAAAGAAGATCTGTTTATTAACTGGCTATTTGAAGTGATTACAGAGTGCCACCGCGTTCTGAAAAAACAGGGCAGCATGTACATCATGAACAGCACGGAAAACATGCCCTTTATTGACCTCCAGTGCCGCCAGCTTTTTACCATCAAAAGTCGCATCGTCTGGTCGTATGACAGCTCCGGCGTTCAGGCCAAAAAATATTACGGCTCCATGTATGAACCCATCCTGATGATGGTGAAAGACGCAAAGAACTACACCTTTAACAGCGATGCTATTCTGGTAGAAGCCAAAACCGGAGCACAGCGTGCATTAATCGACTATCGCAAAAATCCCCCACAACCTTACAATCATCAAAAAGTGCCAGGTAACGTCTGGGATTTTCCACGCGTACGTTATTTGATGGATGAATATGAAAACCATCCGACGCAAAAGCCTGAAGCTTTACTGAAGCGCATTATTCTCGCCTCTTCTAACCCTGGCGATGTCGTTCTCGATCCGTTTGCTGGTAGCTTCACCACCGGTGCCGTCGCCATCGCGACCGGGCGAAAATTCATTGGTATTGAGATTAACAGCGAGTACATCAAGATGGGGCTACGCCGACTGGATGTCGCGTCACATTACTCCATGGAAGAGCTGGCGAAAGTGAAAAAAAGAAAGACCGGCAACCTGTCAAAACGAAGCCGGATCAGCGAAGTTGACCCCGATCTCATTGCAAAGTAAAGGAAGTGTAAGCCTGGTTTTCAGATTATTCATTTCGTGTATATTTCCTGCCAGACTTGGTTAAACATGCACAGGCTCAGGTAATGATTCGCAAGTATTGGTGGCTCGTCGTTTTCGCTGTCTTCGTTTTTCTGTTTGATACTTTACTGATGCAGTGGATTGAACTGCTGGCAACAGAAACAGACAAATGCCGCAATATGAACTCAGTTAATCCACTAAAACTGGTTAACTGTGACGAACTGAATTTTCACGACAGAATGTGAATTTATATGACACTTAATTCATTCGTTTGATGAATTAATTTCGTTATGTTTTCATCTGGCATGAACATTCTTAATACGTTATCGACCAGTGCGGGTGCTTGTTTATAAAGATCGTAACCCGCTATATTCATTAACCAGTTTTGAACAATACCGCTGAAGGCACCATCAATAATAATCATTACGACGTCTAAGTCGAGGCTTTTAGCTATATCCCCCTGTTGCTGACATGCTTGTAATACTTCACGCAGAATCTGTGGATTAAAGCCCATCTTTTCACGTATTACTGCCTCGGCCAGCATTTCATCACTAAATTCACACTTGTGATATAAGATTTGCAGTAACGCCTGCTGGCGGGGAATTTCGGCAATATATTGCAAGCCAACAATCAGTTTTTCACGCAATTGCAGGAAAGGATCATGTTCTAACCCTTCCGTTAAACGTTCCTGGATTAACTCACGCAATGAAGGCTGTTGCAGCCACATCTCGTTAAACAGTTGAGCCTTGTTTTCGAAGTGCCAGTAGATTGCGCCACGCGTGACGTTGGCGGCGTCGGCGATGTCATTGAGCGTCGTCTTGCTTACGCCATACTGCGCAAACTGGGCGATGGCGGTTTCAATCAGTTCTTGCCTGGTCTTCAGGGCTTCAGCTTTGGTTCTTTTTGCCATGATTAATCATTCAAGGAATAAATATATTCAACATAAGGGAAACAGCGAGAAGTAATGTATCACCTAATGTTTATTTATACGAGAAGCTAAATCCCATCTGCTACCAATCGTCAAATAAGTAAAATCTATTGTTTACCGATAATATATTTACTTAATAAATGTATATTTCACTTTGCGTTAAAATGCTTCCATTCTTTTCAACTCACATCAAATGAGAACATTAGAATATTAATCTATTTTTGTGTTTACGTGCCTTGAATAGCGACTATTCATAACTATTCCTTACATCGCCGGACGATAATTTGTAGGATAGCGAACTGTATTTTTATTTCTGCGAGTTAACGCGTTGCCTTTTTCTGGCTAATAACGCGCTTTTGGTTTTTTGAGGAATAGTAATGACGAAACATGCCAGGTTTTTCCTCCTGCCCTCCTTTATCATGATCTCCGCAGCGTTAATTGCGGGTTGTAACGATAAGGGAGAAGAGAAAGCTCACGTCGGTGAACCGCAGGTTACCGTTCATGTTGTGAATACTGCCCCGTTAGAAGTTAAAACTGAATTACCAGGCCGTACTAATGCTTTCCGTATTGCCGAGGTTCGCCCGCAGGTTAGCGGGATAGTGCTGAATCGTAATTTCACTGAAGGCAGCGATGTGCAAGCTGGCCAGTCCCTGTACCAGATCGATCCAGCCACTTATCAGGCAAGTTATGACAGCGCGAAAGGCGAACTGGCGAAAAGCGAAGCTGCCGCGTCCATCGCGCATTTGACGGTAAAACGTTATGTTCCGCTTGTGGGTACGAAATACATCAGCCAGCAGGAGTACGATCAGGCGATTGCTGATGCTCGTCAGGCCGATGCTACCGTCATAGCCGCAAAAGCCACGGTCGAAAGCGCCCGCATCAATCTCGCTTATACCAAAGTGACTGCGCCAATTAGCGGGCGTATCGGCAAATCTTCGGTAACCGAAGGTGCTCTCGTCACTAACGGGCAAACGACCGAACTGGCGACTGTCCAGCAACTCGATCCTATCTATGTCGATGTGACCCAATCCAGCAACGACTTCATGAGACTGAAGCAATCCGTAGAGCAAGGGAATTTGCATAAGGAAAACGCCACCAGCAACGTAGAGTTGGTCATGGAAAACGGTCAAACCTATCCCCTGAAAGGCACGCTGCAATTCTCTGATGTGACCGTTGATGAAAGCACCGGTTCCATTACCCTGCGCGCAGTTTTCCCTAACCCGCAACACACGCTTCTGCCAGGTATGTTTGTGCGCGCACGGATCGATGAAGGTGTACAACCTGACGCCATTCTTATCCCGCAACAGGGAGTTAGCCGCACGCCGCGTGGTGACGCTACCGTGCTGATTGTTAATGATAAAAGCCAGGTTGAGGCGCGTCCTGTTGTCGCCAGCCAGGCCATTGGCGATAAATGGCTGATTAGCGAAGGACTAAAAGCGGGTGATCAGGTCATTGTCAGCGGCCTGCAAAAAGCACGCCCGGGAGAGCAGGTTAAAGCCACTACCGATACCCCCGCAGATACTGCGTCGAAGTAAGGCAATCTGATATGGCAAACTTTTTTATTCGACGACCAATATTTGCATGGGTGCTGGCCATTATTCTGATGATGGCGGGCGTACTGGCGATCCTACAGTTGCCCGTCGCCCAGTATCCAACCATTGCCCCGCCTGCTGTTTCTGTGTCGGCAAACTATCCGGGCGCTGATGCGCAAACCGTGCAGGATACGGTGACACAGGTTATCGAACAGAATATGAACGGCATCGATAATCTGATGTATATGTCCTCCACCAGCGATTCAGCCGGTAGCGTGACAATTACTCTCACCTTCCAGTCCGGGACCGATCCAGACATCGCGCAGGTGCAGGTACAAAACAAACTTCAACTCGCCACACCGCTGCTGCCGCAGGAAGTCCAGCAACAGGGGATAAGTGTCGAGAAATCAAGTAGCAGCTTTTTGATGGTGGCTGGTTTTGTTTCTGATAACTCAAGTACCACGCAAGACGATATTTCCGACTACATCGCCTCTAACGTCAAAGATACCATTAGCCGTCTGAACGGCGTTGGCGACGTGCAACTGTTCGGTGCTCAGTACGCTATGCGTATCTGGCTCGATGCCGATCTGCTGAACAAATATAAACTCACATCGGTTGATGTCATTAACCAGTTGAAAGTACAGAACGACCAGATTGCGGCCGGTCAGTTAGGCGGCACGCCGGCATTACCAGGACAGCAGTTAAACGCGTCGATTATTGCCCAGACACGGTTAAAAGATCCAGAAGAGTTCGGCAAAGTCACCCTGCGCGTGAACAGCGACGGTTCGGTAGTGCGGCTGAAAGATGTCGCACGGATTGAACTCGGTGGTGAAAACTATAACGTTATCGCCCGTATCAACGGCAAACCCGCGGCTGGCCTCGGCATTAAACTGGCAACGGGAGCTAACGCACTTGATACCGCAAAAGCCATCAAGGCCAAACTGGCAGAACTACAGCCGTTCTTCCCACAGGGAATGAAGGTTCTTTACCCTTATGACACCACGCCTTTCGTCCAGCTTTCTATCCAGGAAGTGGTGAAAACGCTGTTCGAAGCCATTATCCTGGTATTCCTGGTGATGTATCTGTTCTTGCAGAACATGCGGGCGACATTGATACCCACCATTGCTGTACCTGTCGTGTTGTTAGGGACGTTTGCCATACTCGCCGCTTTTGGTTACTCCATCAATACGCTAACGATGTTCGGGATGGTGCTTGCCATCGGGCTTCTTGTTGATGATGCGATAGTCGTTGTGGAGAACGTCGAGCGCGTAATGATGGAGGATAAACTTCCCCCCAGAGAAGCGACGGAAAAATCGATGTCGCAAATCCAGGGCGCGCTGGTAGGTATCGCGATGGTACTGTCGGCGGTATTTATTCCGATGGCATTCTTCGGTGGCTCAACAGGGGCAATTTATCGACAGTTCTCTATCACTATTGTTTCAGCAATGGCGCTTTCAGTACTGGTTGCGCTGATTCTCACCCCCGCGTTATGTGCAACATTGCTGAAACCAGTCTCTGCCGAGCATCACGAAAATAAGGGGGGGTTCTTCGGCTGGTTTAACACCACTTTCGATCATAGCGTTAATCACTACACCAATAGCGTTGGCAAAATCCTCGGTTCCACAGGGCGATATTTACTGATCTATGCGCTGATTGTCGCCGGAATGGTAGTGCTGTTTTTACGCCTCCCTTCTTCTTTCTTGCCGGAAGAAGATCAGGGTGTCTTCCTGACCATGATCCAATTGCCTGCTGGCGCGACGCAAGAGCGGACACAAAAAGTACTGGATGAAGTGACGGATTACTATCTGAAGAACGAGAAGGCGAACGTTGAAAGTGTCTTTACAGTCAATGGATTTAGCTTCAGCGGTCAGGCGCAAAACGCCGGGATGGCCTTTGTCAGCCTTAAACCGTGGGAAGAGCGCAGTAGCGAAGAAAATAGCGCGGAAGCGGTAATCCAACGTGCCAAAATGGAACTGAGTAAAATCCGCGACGGTTTTGTCATTCCATTCAATATGCCAGCCATTGTTGAACTGGGTACGGCAACAGGTTTCGACTTTGAGTTAATCGATCAGGCGGGTCTTGGTCACGATGCCTTAACCCATGCCCGCAACCAGTTGCTTGGCATGGCGGCGCAACATCCTGAAAGCTTAGTCAGTGTGCGCCCCAATGGACTGGAAGATACTGCGCAGTTCAAACTTGAAGTTGACCAGGAAAAAGCACAGGCATTAGGCGTTTCGCTTTCTGACATTAATCAGACCATTTCTACGGCGTTAGGCGGGACGTATGTCAACGACTTCATCGACCGTGGCCGCGTGAAAAAAGTATATGTTCAGGCGGATGCCAAATTCCGTATGCTGCCAGAAGATGTCGATAAACTTTATGTCCGCAGCGCTAACGGCGAAATGGTGCCATTCTCCACCTTTACCACTTCACATTGGGTATATGGTTCTCCGCGTCTGGAACGCTACAACGGTCTACCCTCCATGGAGATTCAGGGGGAAGCTGCGCCAGGCACCAGTTCCGGCGATGCGATGTCTCTAATGGAAAGCCTCGCCTCACAACTACCTAACGGAATCGGTTATGACTGGACGGGGATGTCGTATCAGGAACGCTTGTCAGGTAACCAGGCCCCTGCTCTGGTAGCCATTTCATTCGTGGTCGTTTTCCTGTGCCTTGCGGCGCTCTATGAAAGCTGGTCAATTCCTGTCTCGGTTATGTTGGTCGTGCCGTTAGGGATTGTCGGCGTGCTGCTGGCGGCGACACTCTTTAATCAGAAAAATGACGTTTATTTTATGGTGGGCTTGTTAACGACAATTGGCTTATCGGCTAAAAACGCTATTTTGATTGTTGAGTTCGCCAAAGACCTGATGGAAAAAGAGGGGAAAGGTGTCATTGAAGCAACGCTGATGGCCGTACGTATGCGTCTTCGTCCTATTCTGATGACATCACTCGCCTTTATTCTCGGCGTATTGCCGCTGGCTATCAGTAATGGTGCGGGAAGCGGCGCGCAGAACGCGGTAGGGATTGGAGTCATGGGTGGCATGATTTCCGCAACATTGCTGGCAATCTTCTTTGTCCCTGTGTTCTTTGTGGTGATCCGCCGTTGCTTTAAAGGGTAAAATTAAAACACAAAGGCGTCTTCGAACGCCTTTTTAATTTGCGGTTAAAACTATAAAAATTAATGAGTTAATGATTCATTAGCTTTTAAATTGAGTGCATTCATTCTTTCTCCCTTCATTATTTTTACAATTCACATAATTTGTCATTATTCATCTCACAAGAATTATAACTCCCGGTGATAAAATGGAATTCAGCACGTTAATAAGAAAGTTAGCTTATTAAGCGGTAGCGTTATTACTGAGGTAACACCATGAAAAGATTAATTCCTGTCGCATTGCTCACCGCATTGCTGGCGGGCTGCGCTCACGATTCACCCTGCGTTCCGGTTTATGACGATCAGGGCCGTCTGGTTCACACCAATACCTGTATGAAAGGTACGACTCAGGATAACTGGGAAACGGCTGGGGCTATTGCTGGCGGGGCAGCGGCTGTTGCTGGCCTGACGATGGGGATCATCGCTCTGTCGAAATAACTGAACAGAGCGCGGAGTTCCGCGCTCTGTTTAACGGTACAGAATCTCACCGTAAGATAAAATACAACTATATTCTGCTAGCTTATTCCCTTTTAATTTAGCATTTTATTTCGAACTATCGAAATAACACATCCATTAGTTTTTACCCTCATTTAAAACACATGCTCACGCTAACAATCATTATCCTGCTTAGTAAAATGCGAATAAATATTTTGCGCTAAAATGTGGCGTATGTTTCATTTTCGCACCATTGCTGGGCGATGTTTTTATTATTTCCTGTCTACACTCAGCTTATTGCGACGCGGAATCGTGCGCAAAAGCTGGCACTACTTTTGCTTATAAAAGGATGGCCACAGACAGGTAAAAGACGTTTCCCAAACGTCCTATAACGATAATTTTCGCCTCACAGGAAGCATTATGAAAAAGATGATGATAGCCACACTGGCTGCCGCCAGCGTGCTGCTTGCCGTTGCAAATCAGGCGCATGCTGGCGCGACACTTGATGCCGTAAAGAATAAAGGGTTTGTGCAATGCGGGATCAGTGACGGATTACCTGGGTTCTCTTATGCCGATGCAGACGGTAAGTTTTCAGGTATTGATGTAGATGTTTGTCGTGGTGTTGCCGCTGCTGTATTTGGTGACGACACGAAAGTGAAATATACCCCACTCACAGCAAAAGAACGCTTCACCGCTTTACAGTCAGGGGAAGTGGATTTGCTTTCCCGTAATACGACCTGGACTTCATCCCGCGACGCAGGAATGGGAATGGCATTTACTGGCGTCACTTATTACGACGGCATTGGCTTCCTGACGCACGATAAAGCGGGATTAAAAAGCGCGAAAGAACTGGATGGCGCAACAGTCTGTATTCAGGCGGGGACTGATACCGAACTCAACGTCGCCGATTACTTCAAGGCAAACAATATGAAGTACACGCCAGTAACCTTCGATCGCTCAGACGAATCAGCGAAGGCTCTGGAATCTGGCCGCTGCGATACGCTGGCCTCGGATCAGTCGCAACTGTATGCCCTGCGGATCAAATTAAGTAATCCTACCGAATGGATTGTCCTGCCAGAAGTTATCTCTAAAGAACCGCTTGGCCCGGTCGTCCGTCGTGGCGATGATGAATGGTTCTCTATTGTGCGCTGGACGCTTTTCGCCATGCTGAATGCTGAAGAGATGGGCGTTAACTCGCAAAACGTTGATGAAAAAGCGGCTAATCCAGCTACGCCTGATATGGCGCATCTGCTGGGTAAAGAGGGCGATTACGGCAAGGATCTGAAGCTGGATAATAAATGGGCTTACAACATCATCAAACAGGTGGGTAACTACTCGGAAATTTTTGAGCGTAATGTAGGTTCAGAAAGCCCGCTGAAAATTAAACGTGGGCAAAATAATCTCTGGAATAACGGCGGTATTCAGTACGCGCCGCCCGTGCGTTAAGTCGGTGTGAGGTAACGGGCGTCGCTACGGCGGCGCTCTCTTCAGCGTTATGGTTTCCGAGGTTTATATGCCCCATCGCCGCTCAACCGTTAAAGGCTCACTCTCCTTTACCAACCCTACGGTTCGCGCCTGGTTATTCCAGATCCTCGCCGTTGTTGCCGTCGTCGGCATTGTTGGTTGGTTATTTCACAACACCGTGACGAATCTAAACAATCGCGGCATTACATCAGGATTTGCCTTTCTGGATCGCGGCGCAGGCTTCGGGATCGTCCAGCATTTGATCGATTACCAGCAGGGCGATACCTACGGACGCGTTTTTATTGTCGGCTTACTCAATACGCTACTGGTTTCAGCATTGTGTATCGTATTCGCATCTGTCCTGGGCTTCTTTATCGGTCTGGCGCGACTTTCGGATAACTGGCTGCTACGAAAGCTTTCCACAATTTATATTGAGATCTTCCGTAATATTCCCCCGCTGCTGCAAATCTTCTTCTGGTACTTTGCCGTGTTGCGCAATTTGCCCGGACCGCGACAGGCAGTGAGTGCGTTTGATCTCGCCTTTTTGAGCAATCGTGGGCTCTATATTCCGTCGCCGCAGCTGGGAGATGGATTTATTGCGTTTATCCTGACTGTTGTTATTGCTATAGCCATTTCTGTTGGACTATTCCGTTTTAATAAAACGCACCAGATAAAGACCGGACAACTGCGCCGTACCTGGCCTTGCGCCGTTGTGTTGATCATTGGTTTACCTTTACTGGCGCAATGGCTTTTTGGCGCAGCACTACACTGGGATGTCCCAGCCCTTCGAGGCTTTAATTTCCGCGGCGGGATGGTTTTAATTCCTGAACTGGCAGCCTTAACGCTAGCACTTTCGGTTTATACCTCTGCATTTATCGCCGAGATTATCCGCGCCGGGATCCAGGCAGTGCCTTATGGTCAACATGAAGCGGCTCGATCACTGGGATTACCCAACCCGGTTACGCTACGCCAGGTCATTATTCCCCAGGCATTGCGGGTGATTATTCCACCGTTAACCAGCCAGTATCTCAACATCGTCAAGAACTCCTCTCTTGCCGCCGCTATTGGCTATCCCGATATGGTTTCGCTGTTTGCTGGCACCGTGCTGAACCAAACGGGGCAAGCCATCGAGACGATAGCCATGACGATGTCGGTCTATCTGATTATCAGCCTGACTATCTCGCTGCTGATGAATATCTATAACCGCCGTATCGCGATCGTTGAACGCTAAGGAGTCATGATGACAAAAGTATTGCTGTCTCATCCCCCGCGCCCGGCGAGCCATAACTCAAGCCGCGCTATGGTGTGGGTGCGAAAAAATCTGTTCTCCAGCTGGAGCAATAGCCTGCTGACTATTGGCTGCATATGGTTGATGTGGGAACTGATCCCACCGTTGCTGAACTGGGCATTTTTGCAGGCTAACTGGGTTGGCTCAACGCGTGCCGACTGCACAAAAGCCGGTGCCTGTTGGGTCTTCATCCACGAACGATTTGGTCAGTTTATGTATGGGCTTTACCCACACGACCAACGCTGGCGAATTAACCTGGCATTACTGATTGGCCTTGTGTCTATCGCACCAATGTTCTGGAAAATACTCCCGCATCGCGGTCGCTATATTGCGGTCTGGGCGGTTATCTACCCACTGATTGTCTGGTGGCTGATGTATGGCGGTTTTTTTGGTCTGGAGCGGGTTGAAACCCGGCAATGGGGCGGGCTGACGCTAACTTTAATTATTGCATCAGTTGGGATTGCGGGGCGCTGCCGTGGGGGATCTTACTGGCATTAGGTCGCCGCTCCCATATGCCGATTGTGCGTATCTTATCGGTCATTTTTATCGAGTTCTGGCGCGGCGTACCGCTGATTACCGTACTGTTTATGTCTTCGGTCATGCTGCCGCTCTTTATGGCGGAAGGCACCAGCATCGACAAACTAATTCGTGCGTTGGTCGGCGTGATCCTGTTTCAGTCAGCATACGTTGCGGAAGTCGTGCGAGGCGGATTACAGGCGCTGCCCAAAGGGCAATACGAAGCGGCAGAGTCGCTGGCGTTGGGTTACTGGAAAACTCAAGGGCTGGTTATTCTGCCCCAGGCACTGAAGCTGGTGATTCCAGGGCTGGTAAATACCATCATCGCGCTATTCAAAGACACAAGTCTGGTGATCATCATCGGGTTGTTCGATCTTTTCAGTAGCGTTCAGCAGGCAACCGTTGACCCCGCCTGGCTGGGTATGTCCACAGAAGGGTATGTTTTCGCCGCACTGATCTACTGGATCTTCTGTTTCAGCATGTCGCGCTATAGCCAACATCTGGAAAAACGTTTTAACACCGGGCGTACACCGTATTGAGGACACTATGAGCCAAATTTTACTGCAACCTGCTAACGCGATGATTACGCTGGAAAACGTCAATAAATGGTATGGACAATTCCATGTTTTGAAAAATATAAATTTAACCGTGCAACCGGGCGAACGGATCGTTCTGTGTGGCCCTTCAGGTTCCGGTAAATCGACAACCATTCGTTGTATTAATCATCTGGAAGAACATCAACAGGGACGGATCATGGTAGATGGCATAGAACTTAATGAAGATATCCGCAATATTGAGCGCGTCAGGCAGGAAGTGGGAATGGTCTTTCAGCATTTCAATCTCTTCCCTCATCTGACCGTTCTACAGAACTGTACCCTGGCGCCGATTTGGGTGCGTAAGATGCCGAAGAAAGAGGCTGAAGCTCTGGCGATGCATTACCTTGAGCGGGTGAGAATTGCCGAACATGCACAGAAGTTTCCCGGGCAGATTTCTGGTGGTCAGCAGCAACGCGTTGCCATAGCACGTTCACTTTGTATGAAACCAAAGATCATGCTGTTTGATGAACCTACGTCAGCGCTCGATCCGGAGATGGTGAAAGAAGTGCTGGATACGATGATTGGGCTGGCGCAGTCGGGTATGACAATGTTGTGTGTAACACATGAAATGGGATTTGCGCGAACTGTCGCTGATCGAGTGATTTTTATGGATCGCGGAGAAATCGTGGAGCAAGCTGCACCGGATGAATTTTTTGCGCATCCTAAATCGGAGCGTACGAGGGCATTTTTATCGCAGGTTATCCATTAATTGAATGTTAGTTCGAAAAGCAAAAAGGCCATCCTTTCGGATGGCCTTTTTGCTTGATTTGATGTCTGGCAGTTTATGGCGGGCGTCCTGCCCGCCACCCTCCGGGCCGTTGCTTCGCAACGTTCAAATCCGCTCCCGGCGGATTTGTCCTACTCGGGAGAGTGTTCACCGACAAACAACAGATAAAACAAAAGGCCCAGTCTTCCGACTGAGCCTTTTGTTTTATTTGATGTCTGGCAGTTCCCTACTCTCGCATGGGGAGACCCCACACTACCATCGGCGCTACGGCGTTTCACTTCTGAGTTCGGCATGGGGTCAGGTGGGACCACCGCGCTACTGCCGCCAGACAAATTCTTTTCTAATCTGCCGAACTTTAACCTAAAAAGTGGTGCTGATACCCAGAGTCGAACTGGGGACCTCACCCTTACCAAGGGTGCGCTCTACCAACTGAGCCATATCAGCACGCTAAATTTGATGCCTGGCAGTTTATGAATCACTTCGTGATTCACCCTTCGGGCCGTTGCTTCGCAACGTTCAAAAGCTTTCGCTTTTGTCCTACTCTCTTATCGAGTAGTGAACTGCCTCAAAGGTCAGTGCCATTCTTCGTAATTTGATGCCTGGCAGTTCCCTACTCTCGCATGGGGAGACCCCACACTACCATCGGCGCTACGGCGTTTCACTTCTGAGTTCGGCATGGGGTCAGGTGGGACCACCGCGCTACGGCCGCCAGGCAAATTCTGTTTTATTAACCCGCTTACGCCGGTTAATCTAATCTGTTATCAAGCTTACTTATCGATGTCTCTTCCGCCAAAACATCTTCGGCGTTGTAAGGTTAAGCCTCACGGTTCATTAGTACCGGTTAGCTCAACGCATCGCTGCGCTTACACACCCGGCCTATCAACGTCGTCGTCTTCAACGTTCCTTCAGGACTCTCAAGGAGTCAGGGAGAACTCATCTCGGGGCAAGTTTCGTGCTTAGATGCTTTCAGCACTT